>CAZRDD010000359.1:0-5586 GCA_964598675.1 uncultured Parafilimonas sp. | reverse complement strand
ATACTTGCCCATGGTGTAGTAAAGAATTGCCACATTGTCAAAAACGATCATCCTGTAAAAGTCGTTGGCAAGTGTATCAGAAATAGCTGAGCAAATTTTGTACTGGGCCAGGGAGCTGTCAAACTGCCCGCTGTTTTTATAACAGATACCAAGGTTTATTCTAAGCGCCATCATGCCTTCCTTATCCGTTGGTGTTTCTTTTTCTATGCACAGTTTGTATGTTTCAATGGCTTTGGCGTGCAATTTTTTAAGGTCATAAATAACTGCAAGGTCGCTTAAAAGGCTTAACTCTCTTTGTTGCAAATGGTATTTTGTTGTTATGGCCAAGCCTTTATTTATATATTCAAGCGCTTTATCAAAATCCGTGTCTCTTTTATTTATTTCGCCAGTCATTTTATAAATCCATGCTATTTTGGAAAAAGCAATGGCCTGCTGGCTGTAGTTATTAATTTTTTCAGACCTCGTAAGGGCAGCAAGGTAATTTTGAAGAGCACCGGGGTAATCGTTAAGCGTGGCACTGCTTTCGCCAATAGCTAAATAGGCTATTATTACTGCTGTATCCACCTTTAATGCTATTGCATCGTATAGTATTGCCTGGTTTAGTTTAATAGTTTGCCTTGGTGATAAGTTGTCCGCCTTTATGTGTAACAGTTTTGTTAATCGCGCGGTATCGCTCTTAGCAGCCAGTGTAACCTTCAGGCTGCTGTCAAAAGTAGTAAAAAGTTGTGCAGCTACACGTTGGTTTAAAAGCATTGATGCCACTGCAAAAAGAACAATATTAAGCACACGATTATTGCAAAAAAACATATAGCGGAGTCATTTAAATGTGAAAACTTGCTTGCTAAATTTGGATGACTACAGTAAAGTTTGTCATCACAGTTTTAAGGTAAATTCTGCCTGTCTTGAGGCATTAGCCAAAGCAGGAAGGAATTTTAAGAATTTGAGTTAACAGCAGTCAAATATAAGGCTAAGTTAACAATTGCCCAATATACAGGATTGAAGCCCTGCGGCATTTTTAATAAAGTGGAGACAACGGATATAGATTTACTACACTCAACCAATTTTCACAAAAAACACAAAGCAATTAAACAAGGCTTTGTTACTGACTTGTCTATTAGTTAACATAAGGGCATAAATAAGTTGCCTTGTTTTTATTTCTACCGGCCTTGTAGCATAAATATAGCAGACTAAAATTACTCACCCTAACTTGAGTTAAGCAACCTTACCAATTACAGTCTTGATTAACGGTAACATCCCATTATTAATCGCGTAGTTATTTAACTCTTACTAATCATCTCAGCCGCATATCTTACATGGCCACGTAAAATATTTTTGCGCATGCCTTTTGTCATTTTATCTTTTATTCATAAAATCCTCACCGTTTTTACGCATCCAGGCTTTATTTACAGGTGGTTTCTTGCCTATCACATTCGTCTTCACATCCCGGTTAACATACTCATGCGGGTTTAGTTCGGGGCTGTATAATTACCGTACTTCAGCGGCCTGCCTGCCATTACTCTTTATACCTACTTGTACCCCGCGCTTTTTATTTGGAAGTAACCGGCTTACCCCTGCATTATACCTGGCCCAAATACGGTTTACACTACGGTTGGAAAAACCAAATATCTCAGCAGCATGTTTTTGTGTACCCAATTTCTTTTTAAATAGTTCAGTACTTTTAGGTGTACCGCTTCTTAAACTTCTACACTCCCTCGTTCTTTTTGTTGGCCTCACAAAATATACAAAAAAAATATCTTAACTAATATTTAAATTATGTTGCCGTAAATAAATAATCCCCATAGCTCACCTTCCTTTATGGCTCATCCTCCTGTTTTAACAGGGGTGCAAAAAACTTTATACCAACTAACGTTAGGGCACATGCTGTTAAAATTATAAGCAGCAAAGCGGGGTATTGCATATTTGTGCAGCCCTTATATACCAAACAACCTTTGGTTAAAGATTGGGTATTTGTAAAATAAGACAGGCTATTGTTTAAATACAATAAAGAAAAAGCATTCACCAAAACAATTATAAAGGCAGCAGTGGCTGCAATAAGCACTTTATTTTTAGCCGCCCAGGCTTCGTTAAGCCTTACGTTACTGTAATATAATAAAAGCAAGGTGCCCAGCAACAACGTAAACAGCCCCAGCGCAACCCCAAAAAAAAGCCTCAGGCGTTTTACGCAAGTGCCGTAACTTAACCCTAATATTTTGCTTTTAAGGCTTATGGAGGCATTGCTGTTAAAACAACTTAAACAGGGGTTGTTAAGCACAAAATAGTAAAGCGACAATTGATTTTTGAGCGACTGCCAAAACCCGTACTTAATTAGCGGCGTAACAACATCCGTACTATCTGTTTGTACGGCTAAAAATTTAAACATCATCAAATCGCTTAGCTGGCCATAGCCATCATCATCGCCCAATTGCCAAATAGCCACACCGCCCAGTTTTGCACTCAATACGTAATCGTATTTAAGGCCCAATGTATTTTCATCATCATACAAAGTGCGCACCACCTGCTGATGTGGGCCTGGGCTTTTAAGCGTATCAAAATAGGCATTGGTATATGCATAACAATACAAAGGCTGTTTTGTGTACACCAATTGTATTTTTTTATACGGTACATCACCCGTTATGGTAACAGTTGTATCTTTTTTTGCTGCTATAAGCCTAAGCGAGGCCCCCTGGTAAGAAAATAATAAAATAAACTTTGATGCATCAATTTTTTGCTGCAAATACCTTGACATACTGCTTGCTATGCTGCTTGCTTTGTTTTCATCAATAGGCAAAGGGATGCTGTTGTATAAACCAGGGTTTAAGGCAGGCCTGCAATCAACAATCAGCCGGTTTACCTGCTGGCTTAACTGGGCATAATTAATAAATGGCTCCTTTGCCTGTGGCGAAATGGTAATATCCAGTTCATTTTTGTTGTTGTTTGGTAAAACGGCGTTTCTAACTGCGGTGGCCAATTGGGTTAAATCATCAATATCATCCTGCTTTACATTTTCAACCCAAAAATTAAATCCGGTGCAGTAATTTTCTTTTATCAGCATTGCCAGCTGGTTAATAAAATTTTGTAAGGCATCATCATTGTATACCAACCACTTAAAATCGCCGGTATCTTTTTCCCTTATGGTAAACACTACCTTTTTATGTGCAGATTTTGCGGTTTTGTATGCGGTATCGGAGTTCCAGCCAATTACAGCTTTAATTTTGCCGGTACTTCCATCTACTTTAAAAGCATCGTAATATATCCCATCCAGTATATCAAGGTATAAACCAGAAAAACCTGTACCCCCCACTTTACAAAAAGCCATTAAAGCAGCTTTTTTAATAACCCTGTTTTTAAAAGTTCTTACAACGGTGTCGTTTACCTGTTTTACGGTTACTGCACCGGGGTTAATCAGGTTTGCCCGTATTAAGGCGATAGTATTGTATTTTTTATTTTGTGCTGCGGTATCGTTGTAAAGCTTTGCAAGCACATCGGCCAGGGCGCTGTTTTCATCTGCCCCTCCTTCGGCTATGCTATTTTCTCCGGCAGCATCCTGTTTACTTTTTTCAGCCAAGTATAATGAGTCTATGCGGTGTTTCGCCAGGCTGTCCATTGCAAACAGGGCGTCAATTTTTTTTGCTAAATGATTAACCTGCAAATTTACCGGTGCGGCTGCCTCCACCTGTATAGCACGTATTGAATCTTTCAAATAGCCAAGTTGGTTTTTTACAGGCTCATTTTCAACTTTGCGAAAACTGTCTGCCACTAACCTAACCAGGGTATCCCTTCTCAGCTGTGCGTTGTGCTTAAACCTCAAAAAATTAAATATGCTTTTATGGGTTTGGCAGCTGGCAACATCTGCATGTATTACATACACCAAAAAGGTTAAGGCAAGTATACAATATTTCATAAACCAGTTGCAGGTTTTAGTAAATATAATTAAATTTAGTTATTATATTTATATATTTACTAAACCTCCCCACGTTAAAAAACATATCCAAATTTCTGCATTATGATTTACAAGGCATTATCCTGCGTTGCGCAGGACATGAGCGAGTTTTTTAAAATAAAACACGCTGTACTTGACGACAGAGTAATACTTTCCGGCATTGTTAACCAGGATGGCAGTTTAGCTTTAAGAGAGGAAAACAGGGTTGTTATAACACTGCAAAATATTGAAAGGGATTTTAATGCCAAAAACGATATACCTGCAATAAAACAGCGTACCGGTATTAATATTAACCTGTACCTGCTTTTCTCGCTATACTTTACAGGCAATAACTACGCGGAATCACTTAAATTTTTGTCAACCCTTATTGAATACTTTCAACAGAAAAGCATTATTACACACTCAAACACACCAACGCTTGATAATGGGATTGACAAACTTGTTTTTGAAATGCAAAACATGACTACCGAAAAACAAAGCAATGTGTGGACTACCCTTGGCGCAAAGTATATGCCATCCGTTTTGTACAAAATGCGGATGTTAACCATAGATACCAATAGTATTAGCGAAATACGGCCCCCGGTTTCGGGCATTTTAGCCGACCATACACCTAAACAATAAAATATGCCAAATGAAAACGCTGTACCGGGAATTATTTTCAGTAACTTTTACACACGATTATTTTGCTGATGCTGATTTTACCGGCATTACAGCCTTGCCAGATGAGGATTGCCGTAACACATTAATTAATAATGAGTTACTATTTAAAAAAAGGTCAACAGGCTTTACCATACTGTATAACGAGCTTGCTTTTGGCAGCAAGAAAAGTGCAGAGGAAGTAATTAACGGCTTGCCCCAACTGCGGTTTGTACTACAATTAACAGATAATAACTTTTACAATTATACCGCCTTAAACCCTGAATGGGCAACCTGGAGAACCTTTACAAACCCCAACCTTTGGACAGAAACAGCAAAATTAGCCAGGGAAATAAAAACAGCACTGGCTGAAAAATACGAGCTTTTTGCGGGATATAATATATATAAGGTATCAATAGCAGAAACACAGCCAATTACCAGCATAAACAACTGTAGCTTTTTATTTACCAACAAACCTGCACTGCTGCGCAGTTATTTAAAGCTTGCCCATAACAAAAACAGCGCGCGTATAAACACAGCATTACCTACACCCGCAGAAAATACAAACAACCTGCACAGCGGGCAATATGTGGCCGTAAAAGATTTTGAAGAGAACCGTTTGGACACCACTTTAAAAAAAGAAAAAAAATTTGGAGAAATAATTATAGATTGTCTTGAAAATTTCAAAACTAATTTCTATATTAGATTCAGGAATAAAAAGAGTTACTGGCGCTATATATTAATAAGCAAATATGTAAAAAATTTAGAACTGCCCGAAATTCTTTCAGTTACCGCTAACAATAGTGAAAAAGCATTTTTAAAACAACTTACAAACAAAATATTAGCAACCAATGAGGATATTGTAGTATTTACTTCAATAAAACAATATCCTTTATGCCATACTTTTTCTAGTACCCAGTTATTTAGTTTGGTTAACATAAACGCATCTGGCAATGGTAATTACACTGTTGTTAAAAGTGTATTGCCCACACCAGATGTAAATACAATAT
>CAZRDD010000358.1:0-5628 GCA_964598675.1 uncultured Parafilimonas sp. | reverse complement strand
ATTGGTCGAAAAATGCTGAACTATACATAAATAACCAGAAACAAGTTATAGATATTCATCCCGGTTCTTATTTGTCTCTCAAGCGCGTGTGGAAGGATAATGACAAGATAAGGTTGGTTTTTCATTATGACTTTTATCTCAAAACAATGCCGGATGACGAAAATGTATTTGCAATTTTTTACGGGCCGATAATGCTGGCCGCCGAAACTGATTCAGAATTTATAGTAAAAGGAAGCCGGAATGAAATCATAAAAAACCTGACCGTTAGCGGCAGCAATGTGTTCCGGCTAAAGAATGGAGAAAAAATGTTTGTGTTGCGGCCCCTGTATGACATAAATGAACAATCGTACGGCGTGTATGCAACAATTAGGGACTACTAACGAAATTGAGGCGTTTGGCAGCCTAATCTCTAAACTTATTTGAAACAACAACTTTTGCCAGTGAAATCGACTATTAGACAGTTGAAGTTTAAAGCAGGACTTCCTTTGGAAATCGAAGTGATTTCCATTGCAGAAACGGTTTCAAAGCATTATCAAACCGTCTCCAATCCACACAGGGCAGAGTTCTATCACATCTTTTGGGTACAGAAAGGAACGGCTGAATACCTGGTCGATTTTGCGCCAGTGAAATTGAAGGCAGGCTCATTCCTCTTTGTCAACAAGGAAAGGGTGCAGGCCTTTGATCATCAACACAAGCACGATGGCAAACTTTTACTATTTACTGCCGGTTTCTTTGGTAAAACGGCAGAAGATGCGAAGTACCTGCATAGCTCCATTCTCTTCAACGACTTATTAGATATTCCGGTCATTGATGTAAAAACAAGTGCTTCTTTACAGACCATCTTTTGCGCCATTGAAACTGAGTTGACAAAAGACAATGACCCTTACCATTATGACCTTTTACAAAACCTGCTTCACAATTTGCTTTTATTGGCAGAAAGAGAAAGAAGAAAACAAGGCTTCAAGGAATTAACCAAAGGTGCTGACCTCGACTACACCGTTCTATTCAGAGACTTGCTTGCTGCACAATTCAAAACACTTAAATCAGTAAGCGGCTATGCTTCGCAAATGAATGTTTCAGAAAAGCGGTTAACCGCCGCCACTACCAACATAATGGGCAAGTCACCCAAGACTATCATTGACGAGAGAGTAATGCTTGAAGGAAAACGTTTGCTCATTCACACCAACCTTTCTGTGAAAGAAGTAGGTTACGATCTGGGCTTTGAAGAGCCAACAAACTTTATCAAATACTTCCGCAAGCATACAGATAAAACACCCATTGAGTTCAGAGAAGCCTACATTAACCGTTAAGTTCCCAAAAGTATCATCCTTCGTCCCCTTTCTACCTTTCCCAACCTTTCTTATTATATCACCTTTGTGTCTTCTAACAAAAAATAATGAAGGCATTGAAAACATTTTTAGCAATAGCAGCAGCAATAGGCTTTGCATCATTTTCACCTAAAATCAAAAACACATCACAAGTAAAAAATACAACTATGAGTACAAAAAAGCAGCAAGTCGTTAACCTCTTAAAAGCAATTGAGACAGGTGCAGCCGAACCGGTTGCTGTCATTAATCCAAATAAATACACCCAACACAACTTAGGTGCAGAAGATGGTTTAGCAGGCTTTGGTAAATTGCTTCAGCAGCTGCCGAAAGGTTCAGCCAAAGTAAACACCGTAAGAATATTTGAAGATGGTAATTATGTGTTTGCACACACCGATTACAATTTCTTTGGTCCTAAGATTGGTTTTGACATTTTCCGATTTGAAGACGGTAAAATCGTTGAGCATTGGGATAATCTGCAAACAACCGCAGGTGCTAATCCAAGTGGTCACACCATGACAGACGGAACAAAAGAAGTAATTGATCTGGATAAAACCGAAGCCAACAAAACATTGGTAAGAAATTTTGTAAATGACATTTTAGTGAACGGCAGAATGGAAAAGTTAGCGGGGTACTTCAATGGAGATAACTACATTCAGCACAATCCCCAAATTCCTGACCAGCTTTCCGGATTGGGCAAAGCATTGGGTGAGATGGCGAAAGCAGGTATAACAATGAAGTACGACCAAATTCATAAAGTATTGGGCGAAGGTAATTTTGTACTGGCTGTAAGTGAAGGGCACCTGGGCGGTAAGCATTCTTCTTTCTACGACCTGTTTAGGGTGGAGAATGGTAAGATTGCAGAACATTGGGACACTATTGAAGAGATTCCTTTAAAAGAGCAATGGAAGAACAACAACGGGAAGTTTGGATTTTGATCAACTAAAAATGTTTTCTCATCTAAAAATTAAGCACATGAAAAAGATGCCATTTTCTTTATTGTTTGCAGCCATTACATTTAGTATAATACTTATTGCCTGCAATAATAATCAGCAGCCTTCAAACAATACCAGTGTAGCCAAAACTGATAGTGCCACCACAGGAAACAATGATCAATTGTTGGAACGATTAAGAAGGTTTGATAGTCTCGATTTTCAATTCTATAGTAATCAACAATGGGACAGCCTTGCAATTAGTCACGACGAAAATATTAAAGTCTATTACCCGGACGGCACTGTAACTACAGGTTTATTTCCCGACCACATAAACATGTTAAAGCCAATGTTTGTGTTTGCTCCAGACACGAAGATTACATCACATCCTGTCAAGTTTGGAACAGGTGAATGGACCTCAGTAATAGGTGAAATGGAAGGCACGTTTTCCAAGCCTATGCCAATAGGAAATGGGAAAAGCATTCCACCTACAGGTAAAAGATTCGAGTTGCTTATGAATACTGTAGGTCATTGGAAGGACGGCAAAATGATCGAAGAATATTTATTTTGGGATAATCAGTCATTCATGAAGCAAATTGGTGTAGGTCAATAAGTAATACAATCATTGCATATTAGTTGACAAAAGCTACTTCGGTAGCTTTTTGTTTTAATGCGCCAAAAGCTGAAACATTAATGGATCTTATTCTGAGACTAAAAATATAACTGCTGAGATGGCTGTAAGCCACCGTGAATCTGTGCAAAAACTAACATTGGTGGATGATAAAGGAAAGGGTACGATACATTACCAGGCACTACTAATTTTGTTAAAAACGCTGTCCCTTATTTGTCCCCTCATTTATTCAATATATTGTGATTCAATGCCTTTTACGTTTTGCATAGGGAAGTAGGCCTTTTTTTATATTTTCTTTTATTTTCTCATGATATTGAAAACCAATATTAATAAGCTTTCCAGCTGGAATGCTTATTTTTTTTCTGCATGATTTTACCTGCTGTTGTATAACTGTTTGTGCCTTTTTTTAAGCTTTGGCCGGGGTGTAAAAATAGCTCGATTGGCGAGATTATTATCCCTGTAGACCCTTATAGCCCCTGCGGTACATCATTCCTGTCGCCATCGCGCTATGGCAGTTGGTAACACTAACCGCAAAGATGTTGCGGTTAAACACTGAAGCTGCCGTCAATTTTAAGTCTTATTTATTTTGCTGAACCGGCAACTCTTTGCTGCCTGGATGTATGTATATCGCTATAACGGTCATCAGTCCAGTATTTAACTTGTGCTGTAAAATACCTGCATTTGTTGGCCCGAAAACCGCATACTTGCAGACGAATTTTTGGGTTACGCAGCAAAATAACTACCAGGTAACCGGTTTCCTGTAACTTACAACAGTAAAATTGATTAAAACATTCTTTATATGAAAAAGTATTCTTTTTTGTTAATGGGCCTTCTTGTGGGTTCCGTTGCTTTCGCACAAAAACCGGGATACAGTGTTAGCGACAGATACCCCATCCGCGGTGCAGGCGGCTATGATTACATGACGGTTGACACTGCTTCAAACAAACTGTATGTGTCGCATGGCAGCCAGGTAAACATACTGGACAAAAATACAGGCGATTCTATTGGTGTTATTACCACGGAAAAAGATGTGCATGGCATTGCACTTGTGCATGCACTTGGCAAGGGGTATGTAAGCAACGGATCGCTTAACAAAGTGCTGGTATTTGACATTGCTACCAACAAAGTGCTTGGCTATGTGCCTACCGGTAAGTTTTCTGATGCTATTTTTTATGATGATTTCTCAAAAAAAGTGATTAGCTGCAATGGCATGAGCAAGAACTTGACCGTAATAGACCCAACTGCCGATACCGTTTTCGCCACTGTACAACTGACTGGCTGGCCGGAAACGGCCACCAGCGATGGCAAAGGCCGCATATATGTTAATAATGCCGAAAAGGCTGAAATGGACGTGATTGATGCCACCACTTTTAAGATTGTACAAAGCTGGCCCAACAAACCGGGCAGTGGCGCCAGCGGCCTTGCTATAGATCGTGAGAATATGCTGCTGTTTGCCACCTGCGAAAACAAGATGATGGTTATTATGGATGCTACCAATGGCAAGGTAGTGGCGACCGAACCCACCGGCGAAGGCGCAGATGGCGCCGGTTTTGACCATAACCTTAAAGTTGCCTATTCATCAAACGGGGAATCTGGCACGCTTACAGTGGTGCAGGAACTGCCGGGAGGAAAATTTGCTGTTCAAAATGTAGTAACAGCACCCGGCGCACGCACTATTGCTGTTGACCCAATAACGCATAAAGTATACTTACCGTCAGCGCAGTTTAAACCAGCCAGTAAAGAATCGTTCAGGCCCCAGGTGGTGCCAGGCAGTTTTAAAATACTGGTAGTCACTACGAAAGCTTAAGGGTGTACACGTGACGTGTTTATGTTAGGAACATATCTGTTATTATTGTCCTGGCCTAACAGCAGAAAGATTTAATGGTGAAATTATTGGTGTTGTAAAAGGAGAAATTATTCACATTTTAGCTTAGGACAAACTGTGCATTTTTGGGTGGTTTTTGGCATAGCCCGGTTGTGCCTCGTTTTTACAATGATTTGTATATGATATTTTTATTTTTTGTATAGGAAAGTAGGTGCTGCTTTTTTGAAAGCAGGCCAGTGAAAAGTTGCATAAATTTATTGTCATTCTGCTGGCGCAGCCTGCACAAACTCTCTTAAAGTGAGCCAGCCCGTGGGGCTGCTTGCATCCTGTATATAGATAACCATAGAACGGCCTCTGCCAGTTGATGGTTGCCCGCCTGCTTTGGGTGTAGTCTTTATTGCAAAAATTGAAGTCTGTATAGCGATGTTGCCCACAAATTCTGTATTCTCTATTTTGTTCTCAGTAAACTCAACTTTCGCATGGGCAAACCAGTCCTTAGCACCTTGCTCAACGGCTGCTCGCCCAGTAATTACATTGTTGCCGCCAAAATATTTTATAACATCAGGGCTGTGTAACCTCGCCACCATTGCGGCATCGCCTTTTTCAAAAGCTGTGCGGATGGCTGCAGTAGCTTTTTCCAGGGATAGTCGCAGGCTGATGGTATCCGTCGCTGATTGCTGCCCACGCCCGCCTACTGCGATGCATGCGAGAAACAGGCATAGTATGATTGATTTCATAAGTAGCTGTTTGAAGGATAATTGTAATAGGTTATTTTTTGAAATTACAACATTTATTATATGCGGCTACTTTGCTGGAACTATTTAACAGGAACTAAGCTATTTGATCGTGAATTAATCTGGATACAATAAAACTATGCCCTTATAGAAGTAACACTAAAATGCAATAATGACTTTT
>CAZRDD010000357.1:0-5637 GCA_964598675.1 uncultured Parafilimonas sp. | reverse complement strand
CAAATGATTTTTAAACAGCTTCTTCTTTTTCTTACCCCCCTCTTCTGTTTCACCGGTTATTACATGATAACCTAACTTGTCAATGCCTTTTTCAATCTCCTGTTTAGTAAGATTGTTATTAAGGTTAAAGCTTACGTCGCCACCAATAAAATTAACCTTCACTTCCTCCAGGCCCTTCTCTTCAAGATATTTATGTATGGTAAGGGCACAGTTGGTGCAACTCATGCCCTCTACTTTCCAGTTTACTGTTTCCATAAAACTTCAATTTGCGTACTGCAGTCACATAACCTTAACGCTTGTAAATTAACATGCATTAAATATGGTCAAATGCCTTACTTTTTTGTTATAACAAAACTACAAACAGCACTTTTGGCAGCCGTTATACAATTTTGTAAATGATTTATACTATTTACAGGTCGTCAATGCTTTTGCGCTTATGCTGCTTAAGCGATTTGTAGTAAGAAGGTGTAAAGCCCGTTATTTTTTTAAACTGTGCCGACAGGTGTGCCACGCTGCTGTAACCCAGCTTCCAGGCTATTTCTGATAACGAAAGCTCATCGTACACCAGCAGTTCCTTAACACGCTCTATTTTAAGGCTGATAAAATATTTTTCAATGGTAGTACCTTCAACCTCAGAAAACAGGTTGCTCAGGTAAGCATAATCGTAGTGCAGTGCGGCGGCAATATAATTGGACAGGTTAATACCGTTTTGCTCACCATCGTAGTGTATAAGGCTTATTAGTTCTGTTTTTATTTTCTCAATTATCTTGCCTTTACGGTCGTCAATTATTTCAAAACCTAGCCTCCCCAAGCTGGCACCCAATGTTTCAAGGGTGGTTTTTGCAGGCTCTTCTTCTACCTGCACTTCACCTAATTCAACCGACAAGGGGTGAAGGCCGGCTTTTTCAAGCTCCGCCCTTACCGCCATTATACAACGGTTGCAAACCATGTTTTTAATGTAAAGCTTCATGTGCGGTAGTTGAAATATACTGCTGCAAAATTTTGTTTGCAAAGTTATGCCACTACCTAAGTGCAAGCTTACGGGTAGTGGAATATCTTTGCAGCATGGAACTTATTTTTACCATAGATGAGGTTACTACCGCTGCGCAACAGCTATGGAACAGTGCTGCTAAATACAAGGTTTGGGCGTTTGATGCGCAGATGGGGGCAGGTAAAACCACTTTTATACATGCCCTTTGCCAAACATTACAGGTTACCGATGCCGTAAGCAGCCCTACCTTTGCCGTAATTAATGAATACAGCAGCCCGGTAGCAGGTATTATTTATCACATGGACTGGTACCGGCTTAAAGATGAGGAAGAAGCAATACACACCGGCGTAGAAGATTGCCTGTACAGCGGCAACCTTTGCCTGGTTGAATGGCCCGGTAAAGCACCTGGTATATTACCGGATGATACCCTGCATATTACCATTGAAGTGGTGGACGAGCAAACCCGTAAGCTGGTGGCCTGTATTTAGCTAAACCCGCAAACGGCCGCAGATGGAACAAAAAGAGTAATTTTAAATAAAGTATAGCAAATATGGCTTCTGTAAAACCAAGGATAAGTCAATCATTCAGTTACGAAACGCTTGAAGAAACGCTGGATATTAAACCCAAAGGGGCAAAACTGCATATTGGCATACCCAAGGAAACCGCTTTTCAGGAAAACCGTATTTCGCTTATACCAGAGGCGGTGGCGGTACTGGTAAACAATGGCCACGAGGTTATTATTGAAACAAAAGCAGGCGAAGGCAGTAAATACGAGGATCGCGATTTTAGCGAAGCCGGTGCGCAAATAGCCTACGATAAAGAGCATGTTTATAAAGCACCCATTTTAATAAAAAGCGCCCCTGTTATTGATGAAGATGTACCCCATTTACAACTTAACCAAACCATAATATCGCCTATACATATACCTATACTTAAGCAGGAGTTGGTAGAAAAACTGATGGCAAAGCGTATTACCGCGCTTGGTTTTGAAAACCTAAAGGACGACAGTGGCACCTACCCCATTGTGCGCAGCATGAGCGAAATTGCGGGCAGCGCCGTTATGCTGCTGGCGGGCCAGTACCTTGGCAGTGCCAACAATGGTAAAGGTGTTTTGCTGGGTGGCATAAGCGGTATACCACCTACCAAAGTGGTTATTATTGGTGCTGGTGTGGTGGGCGAGTTTGCCACACGCACCGCACTGGCCATGGGTGCATCAGTTAAAGTGTTTGATAACAATGTGTACCGCCTTAAGCGCCTGCAAAACAACCTGGGCGTACGCGTATGGACAAGCGTTATTGAACCCAAAATATTAGGTAAGCAACTTAAAACATGCGAGGTTGCCGTGGGGGCGTTAAGCAGCGAAAATGGCCGCAGCCCAATTGTGGTTACCGAAGAAATGGTGATGGCCTTGCGGCCCGGCAGAGTGATTATTGATGTTAGTATTGACCGTGGCGGTTGCTTTGAAACAAGCGAAATAACATCGCAGGAGTGCCCCACTTTTGAGAAACATGGTGTTATACATTACTGCGTACCCAATATACCCAGCGGCTTTGCACGCACGGCAAGCCATGCTATAAGCAACGTGTTGATGCCCCTGTTGCTTGATGCAAGCGATGCCGGTGGTATTGATACCATGCTATGGCATAATTTTAATATGCGCCACGGCATATACTTGTACAAAGGCCATCTAACCAATTTTTATATAAGCCAACGCTTCGACCTTAAATACACCGATATAAATTTACTTATTGCCAGCCGCAGATCGTAGCGCCACGGCGGGTTGCAGAGGATGTTTATCTATGTACTTATACTGCGCACATGCATATCTAAGCAATGACTTATGGCATTGTTTATGTTATACTGCACAAATATTGAAACAGCAGGCAGTTTATTAACAAACGTTAGTTTACAAGATTGGTAGAATAAAATAGTGTTGTAAACACTTATTTATTGAAAATGTTTATAAATTGCATTGTCAAAGAAAACGATTGCAGTGCGGTATCAAGGTAATTTATTTCTGCTGAGAATATGTGTAAATTGTACTTCACGTAATTTAATCCTTTGTTCATCCTGTTTAAACAAAACTATAACTTTTAGGGTACTATTTTTGTTATACAAATATCAAAACACAGTCTCCCGAAGCAGATAAAATATTATACATAAACTTTTTCTCATTTTTCTCATGTGTCGCGGGTGGTTTCAACCACCTGCTTTTTTTTGCCCCAGCGTAATTGCAGTAAAAGGTTAATACCAGCTTTTAGCTAAACGGGCTAATAACAAAAAAATTTAAATATTTTATTCCCGACCAACAAGTAAACAGCAGCAGTACTGTTTGCGCAAGAGGTAATAAAGCGAATCAACACATCAAAACAGAGGATACCTAATATCCCGGTTTATCTCACCTTGCTTGCTGCTTATGGTGGTACCGACAGTTAAAAAAATACACAATACCTGTTTTTAATAATCCACTAAATAAGATACTTGTATTTTGTTGTTTATCAATTGATTAGCAACTGACGACAGAAACCCGCGGCCGTTTTCTTAAACTGTATTTATTTTTTTGCATTAAATAATCATATAAAAACTGAATATCGGCTTAATTTTTGTGGATAATTTGTTCAGTAAAAAAATAAAAATTTACATTTGAAATTCACAATATAATAATTTATAATACGTATTAATAAATTACAATCACCCCCAAAAAGAGATTTGATGAGAAAATTAATGACTGTGTGTGTTACTTGCCTGTGTGTATTAACGTCAATGTCTCCGGCCATGGCCCGCAAATTTTCCGATGGGAAGAAATTTCCTTCACTGCTTTCTTCTGATGAACCTTCAGCTGTTATGGGCTGGGTAGATTCCATGTACAACAAAATGCACCTGGATTCTTTTGGCCTGCAGCACGATGTTTTCTTTTATGCCTGCAAAGGTTACCAGTACCTGTTAAGTCAAAATAAATTACAGCGCCCCGATATACTTACCATTTGCGATTACAGCCAGCTAAGTAACAGCAAGAGGTTGTATGTTATTGACATGGTAAATGGCGTTATACTCTATAATACTTATGTATCGCACGGCAAAAATTCCGGGCAGGAATATGCTTCCAGCTTTTCAAACCGCAACAACTCGCACAAAAGTTCGTTAGGCTTTATGGTTACAGCCGATACTTACAGGGGCCGTGCCGGTTACAGTATGCATTTTGATGGTATGGAAGCAGGCATAAACGATAATGTACGCGCCCGTAACATAGTATTGCATGGCAGTTTTTATGTAAACGGCTTTAGGGCAGAGGGCGGTACACCAATGGGCCGCAGTTTTGGTTGCCCTGCTGTGCCTTTTGGGGAGCACGAAGAAATTATTGACAATATTAAAGGCGGCAGTTGCTTTTTTATATACAGCCCCGATTATATGTATACCCGCAGCTCCCGCATATTAAATGCTCATTTTAACTGGCCGGTACTTGCCAATCAGCCTTCCGCTGCTGCGCCAGTGCAGGTTAACAGCACTATGGCCGGTATTAATCCGTTGGCAACACAGAAATAAATTTTTTAAGACAGTATACAATAGAAAAAGCCCGTTTGTAACGGGCTTTTTCTATTGTATACTGTCAACTATTTCGCCAAGCTCTTTATCAATTTCACCGTACTTGCCATACTCAACCACGCGGCCAACTTCTTTACCATCTTTCATAACAATAAAAGTGGGCACACTAACAATATTAAAAGCTTTATCAAGGTTACCCAAGGTTGTTTTTGCACGGTCAACGCCTATAAGCGATATGCAACTGTCTGGGTAAGCAGCTTTATCCACCAGGCGGTAAAACACCGGCACCAGGTTTTGAGAGTCCTCGCACCAGGTACCAAAAAATACCACCATCTTAAATTTTGACCCGTTTTTCTTAAAAGCGTTAATAGCAGTAGCACTGGCCGTACCGTACTGCATATTTTGCTTAAACCATTTAAAAGCCGTGTCGGCTTCTAAATCGCTGCGTTTTATAAGGCCCTTATAAACTATACCTCGGTTTAAGCTGGTTTCATAGGTATGTACTACCGGTGGTACTGGTGTTTTTTTACTTACTGTACAGGCAAAAACAGTTACACCTATTATACAGGCAGTCAGTATTTTTTTCATGCACCTAAATTAGCTTTCATTTCCAAAAGAAACGAGCGGAATTTTGTTAAAGACTGTATAAGCTGAATATTTACTTCGGCTTTACTTTTGTTTTGCTTAATATATTTTTTTGCCCCCTCAATGGAAAACTTGCGCTGCCGCAGCAAGTGGTGTATCACCTGCAGGTTTTTAACATCCTCGGGCCTGAAGAGCCTGTCGCCCTTACGGTTTTTACGGGGCTTTAATATGTCAAACTCGTTTTCCCAAAAACGCAACAGGCTGGTATTTACATTAAACCATTTTGCAACCTCGCTTATTGAGTAATACAGTTTTTGAAAAAGCACGTCATCATCAGGCACCTCCACCAGGTTTATTTCTGCATCAATATCCTTAAACGATTTACGGCCCCTTTTGCCCGGCACTTTAACGGCTGCTTTTTTGGGGGCAACCGGGGGCAGCGCAGCTTCTGTATGCGAGAACAAATTATGGCTAATCTCAATCACCTCTTCTTCCTGCACATCGCTAACAACAACGGC
>CAZRDD010000356.1:0-5678 GCA_964598675.1 uncultured Parafilimonas sp. | reverse complement strand
AGACCCCGTTTACCCTTTTGAAGTTACCCTGCACTACAAAGCCTACCAGCACGAGAATGTAATTGAGCAATGGAGTACCATAACCCACGCCGAAAAATCGGCCGTTACCTTGCACCGCTATGCATCGGCAGCACTGCAGTTAAAGGATGATAAATATTTTCTTACCCATTTTTACGGAGATTGGGGCAACGAAATGCGCATGGAAGAAACCCTTTTGCCAGAAGGCATCCACAGCATTGAGAGTAAATTAGGCACCAGGGCTACCCATTTCGACCTTCCTTCCTTTCTGCTCTCTATAAACCAACCCGCGGAAGAAGAAACCGGGGAAGTTATTGCCGGTACACTTGCCTGGAGCGGCAACTTCAGGCTGTTGTTTGAAAATGTAAGGTACAGCGAAGATTTTAAGGACCTGTTGCAAATACAACCGGGCATTAACCCCTACGCCAGCGATTATGTATTAAACCCTAATGAAACGTTTACCACCCCATCTTTTATTTATACTTACACTAAAAACGGCAAAGGGCAAGCCAGCCGCAACCTGCACGAGTGGGCATTAAACTATGGCATTTACCACAGCCGCCAGCACCGGCAAACACTGCTTAATAACTGGGAAGCAACCTATTTTAACTTTGACGAGCCTAAACTAAACGCCCTTTTTGATGATGCTAAAAAGTTAGGTGTAGACCTTTTTTTACTGGATGATGGCTGGTTTGGCAATAAATACCCACGCAACAGTGATAAAGCCGCACTGGGAGATTGGGAGGTTAACACAAAAAAATTACCTAATGGCATTGGTAACCTGGTACAACAGGCCGAGGCAAAAGGCGTAAAATTTGGTATATGGCTGGAGCCTGAAATGGTAAGCCCTAAAAGCGAATTGTACGAGAAACACCCCGACTGGGTTGCAAAACTGCAAAACCGCCCTGAAAACCTGCGACGCAATCAATTGGTGTTAGACCTTACCAACCCCGCCGTACAGGACCAGGTGTTTGGTGTGGTTGATAAACTGCTTACGCAAAACAAAAATATTGCCTATATAAAGTGGGACTGTAACCGCTACCTTAGCAATACATACTCCCCCTACCTGAAAGACAGGCAAAGCCAGTTTTTTATTGACTATGTAAAAGGGCTTTACAATGTTTTGCAAAAAATACGCGCCAAATACCCAGATATTGAAATGATGTGGTGCAGTGGTGGCGGTGGCCGTGCTGAATACGGCGGTTTAAAATATTTTCAGGAGTTTTGGCCCAGCGATAATACCGATGCCATCAGCCGTATTTTTATACAATGGGGCTACTCGTATTTTTTCCCTTCGGCTACCGTTTGCGCACACGTAACATCGTGGGGCAACCAGTCAATAAAATTTAAAACCGATGTAGCCAGTATGGGCAAACTTGGGTTTGATATTCAGGTGGCACACCTAAAACCAGAAGAACTTACCTGGTGCCAGAAAGCGGTTAAAAACTATACCCGCCTGCAAAACCTAATTGGGTTTGGCAGCATGTACAGGTTATTATCCCCGTATGGCAGCAACTGCGCCGCTGTAATGTATACCGACGAGAAAAAGAGCAAAGCAGTACTTTTTGCTTTTACCCTGCAATCCCGCTTTGCAGATGTGTTCCCTAAAATAAAACTAAAGGGGCTTGATGCCACCAAAAAATACAGGGTGGAAGAGATTAATCTGGAGAACGATGGCCGGCCGTCCTTCAGGCAAAGTGGCCAGGTTTTTAGCGGCGACTATCTTATGAAAGCAGGTATTGACTGGTACCTAAACAACCCGGTTAGCAGCTCGGTACTGGAGCTAACCGAAGCAGAGTAAGGCATTATTTTACGCCCACTGTATCATTAACTAAACCGGCAGGCCGATGTTTCTTAAAAAAACATGGTCTGCCGGTTTTATTTTAAACTAATAAAAGCAACCGCTAAAACAGGCTTAGCTTTTGCCTTGCGGAATAATTAAAGGGTACCGTTATAAATATTCCAGCCCTTCCGGCCCTTACTGTGCCCTTCACTTCCACCAAAAAATCGCTGGCAAAAACAGTTGTAAGGGCATTTTTAAACATGTTTTTCATATTCACCTTCATCCGCGATGGAATGGCAAACTCTGACCTTTTGGCAATATGCATCACGGTATCAAGGGTAAACTTGCCTACGTAGTTATGCTCAACGTACACATCAGCATCCACCTTTCTAAGGTCCACACCAAAGCTGTTGGGGTTAAAATACACCAGGCTCATGCTAATGTTTGAGTGGTCGAAACCCAGGCTGTCAATCTTAAAATCTTTCATTTCCCGGTACTCAAAACTCTGGGGCTTTTTACAACTAAAAGCAAAAACGAGAAGGGCTGCACAAAAAATATATTTCATAAACATATTTGAACGCAAAATAGGGCAGAAAGTTTTTATGAAAGAAAATGTTTTTATACTTTCACTTTTTTCTATGCTACTTTTTTTCGCATTTTTAAAATTGGGAGATAAAAGTGTTAGACTAATAATATTAGTATGATATAAAACAATTTAAATAATTATAATTCATTTAGTTAATATATTTATATACTATTTAAGTTTATAAAATTATCAGTTAAAAATAGCTAAAATTACTTAGGGCAAAAGCCAGTAAAATATGGAGCAAAAAATAGTTACTAACAATTCATTAATAATTGAAAATCAATATTTTCCATGTATTAACTGGATTAAATATTCATTTATAAAAACAAATGTAAATATTTTATCATTTGAACCCTACCGAAAAATGAGTTTCCGCAACCGATGCGTGGTGGCGGGCAGCAACGGGCTGGTACACCTGTCCGTTCCGGTGGTTAATGGCCGTAATCAAAAGGCTGCCTTTAAGGATGTACGTATCTCCTACCGGGAGGATTGGCAGCAGCAACATTGGCGCACCCTTACCTCCTGCTACAACAAGTCGGCCTTCTTTGAATTTTACAGTGACAGCCTGGAAGCTTTCTTTTTGAAGAAAGAAGTTTTCCTGTTCGATTTGAATACACGGATTATTTTATGGTTGAAGGAAATACTAAAGGCTTCCTGCACAATTGACATAGTGGCAGCCCCGGAAGCCTTGGAAGCAATAAAACTGGTACCTGACCAGAGAGACAGATGGCTGCCGAAAAACTTTCAGCAGGAACCGCAGTCGGCAGAAACAAGACAAAATATGCCATCGTATTTCCAGGTGTTTGAAGACCGTATCGGTTTTCAACCGAACCTTAGCATTCTTGATTTGCTGTTTAATGAAGGGCCAAATGCCTCTTTTTTGTTGGGGCTATAAGGCAGTTACCAGCCCGCACGCCCGGGCAATATATTATACCCACGGCACGTTAATAACTTTGGATGTGTTTTAATGTATAATTTATTGGCCGATAATAAGAAAGTGAATAATTTTCCGTTTTTTAAAGCAACCATTGTATACTTTGTACCGAAAACTTTTTAGCCATACCGTTGCCCTTTTGCTGCTTATCACTTCTGCCCGTGCGCAAAACTTTATTTTTGCCCAGCTTAAGGGTTCTCCTATGAATACCACAGGCTGGAACCTGCAGGGAGCAGCAGCAGTTACCAATGTGATTTATACGGGGGATTCTGAATTGCTGATATGCCCGGCCCGGAACGGAACCAGCGGTGCGGTGTTTTACAACCAGCCTATCAACCTGTCTGTTTGCAGTCAGTGGAAAGCCGAATTTGATTTTCGCATTTATGATGGAACAGCCGCAGATGGGATTGCTTTTTGTTTTTTGGATGTTCCGCCAATTGGGTTTGTTTCCGGCGGTGGGTTAGGCATACCTAAAACGGCCAACGGGTTAAAAGTTTGTTTTGACACCTATAATAACTGCAACGCTGATTCTAAGTACGAGATGCCGAAAGTTGAATTACGATGGGGTGCCGGTTACGATGAGTGCGCCAGTTTACCAACAGCCACCAACCAGGGTGGCTATCTCAATTTTGTACGCTCACCATCTTATGTACACGCTATTGTAGCATACGATAATGGAAATATCACTGTAACATTGGATGGGAAGCAGGTATTAACGGGTTTCCAGCAGTTTAATTTTAGCGGTTACCTTGGTTTTACTTCCAGCACCGGTGGCCAAAACGACAATCAATCCATCAAAAATGTAGTGATATACACCCAAATGCCCCCTTCGGTAGCTGGTGTTTCAGCAAACCCCGTTTGTCCCGGTGACACTGTAAAACTTGGTACTACAAGCAATAGTTCATACAGTTATTCGTGGACACCCTCAACAGGGCTAAGCAGCACAACCACCAGTAACCCGTACGCAGTTGTAAGCAACACCACAGGAAATGTGCTTTACCAGAAATACTTTGTAAAAACCAGCTTTACCAATAATGCAGGCTGCGCCTCGCAGGATAGTGTTGTAATACAGGTTAACCCATCACCACTTACTGATTTTGCAGTACCGGTTATTTGCCTGCCCAACAGCAATACCAGCATCACCAACAATACCGTTATTAACGACGGCACCCAAAGCCAGATACAATACACCTGGACATTTAGTGATGGGGGTACATCCACCCAAATAACCCCATCACATAGCTATCCGTTAACGGGCAACTACAATATCGACCTGTTGGCCGTTTCGTCCAAAGGCTGTAAAAGCGAGGTAAAAAAGAGTTTTACAGTAAACCCTCAAGCCAAAGTAACCATTACAGCACCAGCGGAATTTTGCCAGGATACGGCACTGATATTTAAAGGCAATGCATCAGCGGGGTTAACCATTCAAAAATGGAACTGGAGTTTTGGGGATAATACAACGGATGTTGTTCAAAACCCGGCACATACCTATGCAGCTGCCAAAGCATATACGGTAACCCTTTCTGCCGTAACAACCGAAGGGTGCAACAGCGATACCCCATCAGCTATCATCAATATTAACCCGCTGCCTGTAGCTAAATATACCGTTTCTGGTTTAAGCTGCGAGGGGCAAAACCTGCTGTTTACAGATGCATCCCAGGCTTCGGCAGGCTCAATATCCGCCAGAAACTGGTATTTTGATGATGGCACAACAGCAAATACGCAAACCGTAAACCACAGCTTTACACAATACGGCAGCCATACAGTTTCGCTAACCGTTCAAAATTCAAAAGGATGTAATAGCCATGTGTATACCCAAAACATAGCTGTTAACCCAGTACCGGCAGCAGCCTTTACCACCCCGTTTGTGTGTACCGGTGTAAACGGAACATTTACCAACACCTCCACCATTGCGGATGGTACACAAAGCAAATTTACCTACCAATGGTATTTTGGGGATGGGGCAACAGGCACTGCCAGCCAGCCTGTACACGCTTACCAGGCAGCAGGCAGCTATACAGCCAAAATGGTGGTAACCTCTGGCAACGGATGCATTGACTCAACTTCGGAAAAAGTTACCATTAGCGCCTACCCCAAGGTTGATTTTAAAATTCTTACTACTAATTTTTGCGGAAACCTGCCACTACAGTTGCAGGATAATTCCAGCGTGGCCTATGCCACCCTCAACAAAATGGTTATTTACTGGAACACCCCTGCCACCAGTGACTCCACCCCTGTTGCAAGCCCGGTGCAAGGCACTACCTACACACATAACTATCCTACGTTTGGTTATACCAGCAGCCAGCAGGTTAATGTTAAAATAAGGGCTTATTCCAGTGCAGGTTGTTACAGCGAAA
>CAZRDD010000355.1:544-5686 GCA_964598675.1 uncultured Parafilimonas sp. | reverse complement strand
ACCTATGGCGTTATACAAATATTAAACAAATGGATTCACTATATTAAATCAACAACAATGTTTAAAAATTATTTCAAAACCGCGGTAAGAAGCCTGCTGCGCAATAAAATATACTCCTTCATTAATATTGCAGGTTTAAGCATTGGGCTGGCTTGTGCAATACTTATTATGTTGTATGTGCAGGACGAAGTGAGCTACGACAGGTTTCATAAAAATGTAAGCCAGCTTTACCGTATTGACAAGCAGACCACAAGAGACGACAAAAGTGTTTCTAACGGCAGTTATACAGGTTATTTTCCCGGCCCGCGTTTTTCCGCAAAAATCCCCGAAATACAAAGCTTTGTACGCTTTAGGCCAGCACAGGCTGATATTAAAACAGGTACCAACATTCAACCGCAGGCGATATGCTTTGTTGATGCTGATTTTTTCTCTGTATTTAGTTTCCCTTTGCTAAGTGGTAATGCCAGGCTTGCATTAACCCAACCCAGTTCGGCAGTAATTAGTGAAGAAATGGCTAAAAAATATTTTGGCAGTGTAAATGTTGTAGGTAAAACAATTTCAATAAAAGAAGAAAGCGTTTTTAAGCCCTATGTTATAACCGGGGTTGCAAAAAACTGCCCTCAAAATTCGTCTATAAAATTCCAGGTACTGCTGCCCTTGCAGGTTTCAGCCGCAGATGAAGGCAATAACAGCAATTGGTTTAATTCTTTTCTAAGTACGTTTGTGGTGCTTTCGCCCGGGGCTGATGTTAAAACTGTTCAAACTAAAATGAACAAAGTGTTTGAAGAAGATGCGGGCAAAGCCATCAGTGAAATTAAAAGCAAATATGGCATAAAAAATATTGGCATCTCTTATTTACTGGAGCCGCTTACAGCAATTCATTTAGGCGAGATGGTTCCTGGTGAAAATGAAATACTTGCTGATAAAAGCAACCCCGAATTTTCTTATATTCTTTTAGCCATCGCCATTTTTGTTTTGCTTATAGCCTGCATAAACTTTGTTAACCTTACTGTAGCCCGCTCAGTAAAACGGGCAAAAGAAATTGGCATACGCAAAGTAATTGGCGGCACACGCAAACAATTGATGGTACAGTTTTTAAGCGAATCGTTTATACTTTGCCTTATTGCTTTTACCATTGCAATAGTTATTGTAATAACAGTGTTGCCTGTGTTTAGCCAATTATCAAATAAAATACTTTTGCCTGCTTACCTGTTAAATGTAAAACCCGTTGTTTATTATATAGCGCTTTTTGTAACCACAAGTGTATTGGCAGGTTTTTACCCCGCTGTAGTTTTATCAAATTACAATCCTGTTAAAACGTTATACAGCCGCTTTACCCTTGCCGGAAAAAACTATTTGCAAAAAGGGTTGGTTGTATTTCAATTTACACTGGCCTCTTTTTTAATTGTTGGTTCTATCGTTATTTTTTTACAGTTCAATTATCTTACCACGCAAAGCCTGGGGTATGATGACAGTAATTTGATTACTGTTAACAAATTGCCGTTAACCCAAAAGGAAGCAGCTTTGCTAAGGCAGGAATTAATGAAGAACCCTAATATTGCTGAGGTAGCTGCAAAAAATGGCGGCGACAATAATAACACGGTAAAAATAAGTGGGGATAAGCAGATAAATATTGCTGTAGAAACCATTGATGCTTCTTATTTACCCCTGCTTAAAGTGCCCATTATTGCAGGCAGAAATTTTTCTGCCGAATACCCATCGGATTCAACACACTCTGTTTTGGTGAATGAAGCATTTGTACAACAGGCAGGCTGGAAGCAGCCTGTAGGGCAACAAATAAACACCCCTGAAAATAGTGAAACATATACCGTTGTGGGCGTGGTAAAAAATTATCATTATAAGCCTTTAACGGAGAAGATAACCCCGCAGCTTTTTACCATAAACCCGGCAAACAGCTATGGCATGATGTACATAAAAATTAAAGCCGGTACCGCAACAGCAAGCCTGCAATACATAGCAGCAACCTTTAAAAGTCTGTTTCCGCTAAGCCCGTTTATCTACACCTTTAAACAGGAACAAAATGAACAGAGTTATGCAGCCGAAGCCAGGTGGAAAAAAATTATTTTATTAAGTGCCGTACTTACCATTTTTATTTCTTGTATAGGGTTATTCGGGTTATCAGTTTTATCTGCCGAAAAACGTATAAAAGAAATTGGCGTACGCAAAGTGCTTGGTGCCTCAGTAAGCAGCATTGCAGCTATACTGTCGGCAGATTTTTTAAAGCTTATTTTTATTGCGCTGGCTATATCAATACCATTTGCATGGATGGCCGCAAACAAATGGCTGCAGTATTACCCCTACCGCATAATGCTTAGCTGGTGGCTGTTTGTATCGGGTAGTTTATTAGTAATATTGATTGCGTTAATTACCATCAGCTTTCAATCATTCAAAGCGGCTGTTGCTAACCCGGTAAAAAGTTTGAGGAGTGAATAAGCCGGTTGCAAACCGGCATGTATTGCAACTTAATAAAACGCTTTATCCCGGCTGTTAATGCTTCTGGCAGAAGGGTTTTTACCACTAAAGGGATGGAGGCTCTCTTTAAGGCCATCAGCAAATAAAACGATGCAGGCACCACAGCGGTTAACTAATTTTTAAAACACCGGCATGCCCGCAGGCTATGGCCATTTATGTAAAGGCCTTTGGCACTACGTGCCGGTCAGAGACCGGCTATTATAAAACTTACAAAGTGGTACTAAAGCTTAACACTTTTGAGAGCGTAAACATGTTTATCTTTTCCTTATCAAACGCCTCAGCAAACTGTGTTTTACCCTACAGGCTAACGATAGCTTACAAGGCTCAAATCATCAATTAGTTTTGTCAAATATTTTCCTCCCTCAAGTTCTTTCCAGTTATCAGAACTTTTTAATTTTATAAGATGGTCAATCAATGATTCGCGCTGTTTCCAAATTGATAATTCCGTTTTATCAACGTGTGCAAAATTGAACTTGTATAAAAAGTCTTTTTTATCAGAAGTTAAGTAATCAATAAACACATGATTCTTATAAATGATAATTGCTTTTCCAGTTATTATACTTTTCCTATTTTCTGGTTTTACAGATTTAATAAATAATTCAGCCATTTGTAGTGCTGATTCACTGCTTGGCATTGTCGTTAAACAATGACAATGAAAACTACTATCATTAAAGAAATATATTTCGTCCTTAGTGTTTATAACAAACGAAGGAAATGAATAGTATTCCTCATTTTCATAAATAGTATTATTACATATTGTACAGTTTGTTTTACCTAATAATAAAATTGCCATGTTGGTTAATTTTAGGTTTTACCGCAGTAACTTCTCTGCCATGCCCTACTGCTATCCTCGTCGTTAGCATAACGCTCTCAGTATGCTTTATATAAACCAATGTCTTATTGCCGCTTGCCACCGCAGGACAAAGGCTATAAAACTATCCCAACCGCTCTGCCGTTGTTAAAAATAACTGCTAATCTGTACCCGCCACTAAAGCAAAGCTAAAAGCCGTTACCTGAAATTAAGTATTGCACAGCTAAATGCTGTGGCTATTTATTTATTGGCCTGCGCCAGCATTTGCCAGAAAGAGACCTCGCAGCATCCTGAGAACTTTATAATCAGCAATCGGCACAAATTAATTTACATAAAGCTTCAGGGATTCCTCTAAATCCAGGTCGATGTTATCATCAAAGGAGAATTTATAGATTTTAATTTTCTTCCCATTGTTGTAAAAAAGAAACAAAAATCTGTAAAATCTCTTATCATATTTAACCAAATAACTATAAACCCCCAAATCATCTCCAACTGCCTTCTTTTTTAGTAGTGAATAACCAATGAATGGGCCAGACACTTCATGTAAAGCAACCAGGTTATTCTCCAGCTTAAGTGTAGAAGAATCCGCCAAATTGATGTTCTCATTTTGTGAAAGCAATAACGGCAAGGCCTTTTTGTAATTGCTACTTTTCAAATTTTCAAAAAAGGAATGGATTACTGCAGTGGCATTTTCATCAATAACCTTTGACTCATCTAACTTTTGAGAACACGAAAAAAACAGCAGCATAGGAATGATTACTAAAAACTTAAATTTTCCTTCCATAATTTATTGTTTAGAATTAAATTGAATGATTCAGCCCCCCACCCTCACCGTTAGCGCCGCGCTCTTAACATGCTTTATAAAAGCTGTTCTCTTATTGGCCGTTTGCCCCGCAGGGTACAGCGCATGCAACCATACCTAACCGCTCTGCCGTTGTTAAAGATAACTGTTATAGAATATTGCCATTACAATGGGGTAAAAAATCTGCCAAAACTTTGGCTTAAAGTATGCGCTGCATGGCCGTATGCTATGGCCATTTATGTAAAGGCCTTTGGCAGTGTGTGCCAGAAAGAGAATAGCTATTATAACAACTTCCAAGCGCTTCGCTTAACACTTTTGCGAGCAGGCATGCTTTTTTATTCTTATCAAACGCCTTAGCAAGCCGGGCGGCCACAATGGTTTACGGCTTGTTTTGCATAAGCATCTTAATTTGTTCAGTGGCATTGGTGTTGCCGGGGTTTAGCTCAAGCGAATACTTATAATTTTTAACAGCCAGCTCTTTTTGCCCGTCTGTCATCAACGCCTCGGCATAACTGTCGAAGGCATTCCATGAATGGGGGAACTCTTCAGTATTTAATTTAAAAATGGCTATTGCATCCTTTATTCGCAGCCTGCTTAACAAAAAATAGCCTAAACTATTTAATTGAGACTCTTCATACGTAAAATCGTACTTATTTTCTCCCGCAGCTTTTATTTGATGAAAGAAAGACATTGGGTTTATTGAAGTATCCTGGTAAAGCTTTTCACCCAATACCGAACCAACTGAAGGCAGTGGGCTTTTATATGGCAAGCCATGCAGTATAGAAAATATTTTGTTGCTTATCGGGTTTAAATCTATGCCAAAATTATTATTCAATACAGTATTACTCAATAAAATAATCACTTCTTTATTTTCAACCTCGCGCAATATAACAGACCGAAATCCATTAATACCGCCCGTGTGTGTCATAAAAGTTAAAGAGCCTTTTATTCCCGGCACATCGGTTTTATTAACAGTTATGCCAAAAGCATATTTCTGCAAAAATGGTGTAAACTTCGTATCCTTATTTGCCGCCTA
>CAZRDD010000355.1:0-534 GCA_964598675.1 uncultured Parafilimonas sp. | reverse complement strand
CATAAAGTGCATTGTTCCACAGTAACAAATCTGTTACCGTAGAGTACATGCCACCGGCGGCAAAAATGGTGGCATAAATATTAATATAGTCTGCATTGGTATAGCTGCCGTAATTAAAGTTGTAACCAGCCGCTTTGTTTTTTACTATTTCGCCGGGCAAGTCAACACCGCTGTTTTTCATACCAATAACATCAAATATTTGTTGTTGTAAAACCACCCGGTAAGTTTTATGGGTAACCGCTTCAATAACAGCGCCCAAAATATAGTATTCGGCATTGCAGTAATTATATTTAGTTCCGGGTTGGTACATAAGGCTATCGCTGCAAAATTTCTCTACAAATTCCCTTGGTGAATAATTGTGCAATGCTATGTCGTCAAAAAAGTGTGGGTTATCAGTATAATCTGGTATGCCGGAAGTGTGTGTCAACAAATCAAATATGGTTACTTTATCGCCAACGTCTTTTCTGTACCAGGGCAAAAATTTTGAGACAGGGTCCCTAAGCCTTAGCTTACCCCCTTGCTTCAGTTGCATAA
>CAZRDD010000354.1:0-5716 GCA_964598675.1 uncultured Parafilimonas sp. | reverse complement strand
CCCTAACCCTTGAGCCTTTGTTGTACGAGCTTACTTCGGGGTCGTACCCGGTGTATTTGGTAATAGTAATTAAGTTAGCACCCGTTGCATATACCGCCAGCCTGGTAATATGTGCTTTGTTTAACAGGCTTTGCGGCAGGTTGTAGGTTAACGTAATATTTTTAAGGCGCAGGTACGATCCGTCTTCCACCCACCTGCTCCAGCGGTTATCTATACCACCGGTGGCATCAATGGTTTGGTTAGGCCCAAGCTGCAGTGCATTACGCTCGCTTGTTTTCATAAACACAGGCACATCTGTGTTCTGGTGGTCGGGTGTCCAGCGGTTGTTTACATTGGCGCTGGTACCAAAGGCCGCCCCTTCTGTTTTAATGCGTACGGCATTAAAAATATTGTTGCCGTAGCTGCCCTGTATAAGAAAGTTAAGGTCGAAGTTTTTATAGGTAAAACTGTTGTTCCAGCCATAAATAAACTTGGGGCTGGCGTTGCCTATTACCTGCTGGCCATCAACAGCCCTGGTAATTTTACCGTCTTTATCCACATCTAAAAACTTAACATCGCCGGGGGCCTGGCCATAGGCTTTGGCTGCAGCAGCCTCTTTACTGCCCCAGGTACCCTGGGTAATGTAGCCCAGCATTTGGTCCATCGGCTCGCCCACCCTTATTTGTTTAAGGTAAACGCCCGACCTTGAGATGTTGTAGCCACCGCCTGTATTAGTTATAACGTTAAGCTTTGTTGCCCCATCAGACAGTGCCAGTACTTTGCTGCGGTTAAGAAAAATATTGCCACCGGTAACCCACCTGAAATCGCGGCTGGAAACCGCTTTAAAGTTAACCGATACTTCAAGCCCCTTGTTTTCAATAGAACCTACGTTTGAAAGAATGGAGGTAAACCCGGTGTAAACAGGCACCTCTTTGTTAAGCAACAGGTCGGTGGTAAGTTTACGGTACACATCAACAGTGGCGGTAACGCGGTCGTTTAAAAAGCCAAAGTCTATACCAAGGTCGGTTTGTGCGGTGGTTTCCCATTTTAAATTAGGGTTAGCGGCCCTTGTTAGGGTGTAACCTATGCTGGTGGTGCCATCGCCCAAATAACCGTAGTTAAAGCCAGAGGCTACAGTGGCCAGCGTACCGTACGGCGCTATGGCCTGGTTACCTGTTTTACCCCAGCTTGCCCTAAGCTTTAAATCGGAAAAAACATTAAGCCTTTTTATAAATTTTTCTTCAGATGCCTTCCAGGCAAAAGCGCCCGAGGGGAAGTAACCCCATTTGTTGTTTGCCCCAAAAACGCTGGAACCATCGGCCCTCATACTGGCGGTTAACAGGTACTTATTATCGAAACCGTAGTTAACCCTGCCCAAAAAGGAGTTAAGGGTTTGCTTGGTATCGGAGTTATAGCGTTGGTTAATAATGCTTGCCCCACCAAGATCGTTAATACCAGTATTATCGCTTGAAAAACCAGAGGCATTTATGTAGGTGCCTGTGTACAGCGTTAGCTGCTGCTCGGCCACACCTGTTAAGGTTAAATGGTGCTTGGTGTTAAACGTTCTGTCATAGGTTAAGATGTTTGAGTTTTGGTAAAACTGGCTGAAGTTATGCGTTAAATCGCCATTGCCGTTCTGGCCTACACCCACCTGTGTTTTTGAGCCATAATAACGCCATGCATCGTTGTTTACAATGCTTGCACCGCCTGTAACCCTGAAGGTTAAGCCGGGCAGTAGTTTAAAGTCGAAAAAGGCATTAACATCGGCCATCAGGTTATTCTTTTCGGCTTTGGTTTCAAGGGCAGTAGCAAGGGGGTTCCATATATCGGGGTCGGAGTAAATTTTTGAGTTGCTTGGGCCGCCCTTTAACGCTTTATAATTATAATCGCCGGTGGAATTGTATACGGGTGTTGCGGGGTCAAAACGGGCAACGGTATTAATTACCTGGCCGGTAATATCCACCCAGTAGGTACCCTCGCCTGTGGGTGGCACATTGCCTTTATCTTTTACAAGGTTTATATTAAAGCCTGAGTTAAGCCATTTGGTTAGCTTAAGGTCTAAATTGCTTCTAAGGTTGTAACGCTGGTATTTGGTGTTTACCACAATACCCTGCTGATCAAGATAGCCGCCAGAAATGAAATAGCGTGCATTGTCCGATCCCCCACTGGCACTCAACTGGTGGTTTTGCAATGCACCGTTACGGTAAATAACATTTTGCCAATCGGTACCGCCACCGGCATCAAGCGCGCTTATTTGTGCATCGGTAAACGGCAGCACCACTGGTATAGGGTTGGTAACCGTACCATCCTGCGTAGCGGCATAAGCGTTTGCTTTACGGGCAAAATCGCCCGCCTTTAACAAGTCCAGCTTGTGCAGTACGTGCTGTGTACCCTGGCTGAAATTATAGGTAAACACGGGCTTGCCGCTCACCCCTTTTTTAGTGGTAATCAATATAACACCATTGGCACCACGGGCACCGTAAATGGCGGTGGCCGAAGCATCTTTCAACACCTCAACCGATTGTATATCGTTGGGGTTTAAGGTGCTTATATCGCCGCCCTGCAAACCATCTATCACCACCAGTGCATTGTTGCCGCCGGTAATGGAGTTGCCGCCCCTTATGCGTATGGTTACGTTACCGCCGGGTTCGCCATCGGTATTTTGTACCGATACGCCTGCTGCGCGCCCCTGCAGGGCCTGGTCTACACGCTGGGTGGGCAGTTTGGTTAAATCGCTGCCTTTAACTGAGCTGATGGCACCGGTAAGGTCGCTTTTCTTCTGGCTGCCATACCCCACCACCACTACTTCGGCCATTTTTGAGTCGTCGGCTTTGAGGGAAATGGCTACATCAGACTTGCCTTTTACCGATACTTCCTGGTTAATATAGCCAATGTACGACACCTCCAGTACAACAGCCTTTTCTGGCACCTGCAGGGTAAAATTACCCAGGCTGTCAGTAGCTGTACCCCTGGTAACGCCTTTTACTACAATAGAAGCGCCTGCCAGTGGTTTGCCATTTTCATCTGTTACTTTGCCGGTAACTTTTTTATCCTGTGCAAAAACATGCTTAGGGGTGTACATGCGCGGTGCACCATAGGCATGTATGTTAGCCGACAGGCCAACGCAAAGCATTGCCAGGATGAATAATTTGCCTGATTTAGGCGTTACATTGGTCATTTTAGTCATACTGAAAGCATTTAAAAAAGTTTTGGTTAATTAAGTTTGGGTTATATTATTGTAAAGCATTTCCGTTGATAATAGAGTAGCACGCGAAGTACATCTCATCGAAAAAAGAAGATTTTTCTTATAAATTATTTAACGGAAGGAAGGTTGTGTGAGAGACTGATGCGGGGGCGTAAAAAACTGCTTTTTGAGTTGTTGGCAATGGCATACAATGCCCCTGCAATTGCTGTTGCGCATTGCGCAGCTTGAAGCACACCTAACCACCCGTTTTAAGTTGGCTTATGTACTTGTGTTGCTTGTTACTTTCAATTATTTTGGGCAGCAGGTTACTTTAAATACTTCTGCTTGTTGATATATAATCAAACAGCAGCAGCGCCTGTTCAAACTTGTGATGCCTGTTACAGCGCTGCAACCAATACATGCGCGCGTTCCGCTTACTCCTTCACTGTTATATCGCCCAGGGTGTACCATCCATCGGGCGTGATGCCTGCTATGGCTAATTTTACCCTGGCCTCGTTTGAGGCTGGCGCAACAATGGCAACTTCCACCTGGTATTTGCCCGCAGGCATACTGGCGGGCAGGTACAGGTTTTCATCATGCTCAATATCGCCGGGCAACCAGGTAAGCAGGTTGGCACTGGTGATGAACAATTGTGTGTGCTGCATATTTTTCAGGCGAACAGCCAGTTTGTAATCGCGGTAAATGGGCGCTACGCCAACATTCTCCCACAGGGAGGTAAAAGCCAACTGGCCGTGGCGGTTTACCGTGGCAGGATACTCAAACCGGCGCAGCACAAACCGGTAGCCCATTTTATTTAACCATTTATCTACCAGCGGCCCCCATACTTTTGGCACCGGCGAGCTTTTGGCGTTAAACGATGTAATGTGCCATTTAAGGGCTTAATTAAAAATATACTCCACTGTTTTTTGGCTGTACTTCAACGAATCCAGCCAATGCAAAAAAGTATAGCATATCTCCATTGTTACGGGTTCTTTTTTCCATGCCTCGGCCATGCCGCTTTTTACAATATCCCTGGGGTAAACATCGCCCATGTGGCTCCAATGCTGCTGCGGCCACAGGTCGGTAGTAACATCGCCCAGGCAGTCGCAGCGGTAGCCTACATTGCGCCTCTCCGGCCCGGTTCCGTTGTTACGGCCATCGGCCCATTGGGCAGCTATACGGGTGCCTTTTACCAGCACGCCGGGGTCGGGCGCATCGCCGTTCAACGGCTGAAAAGTAAGATGTGTTTTTTTAAACCCATCCAGGTAACAGTTAAGCAAGGCGATGCGTGTTTGGTCGCTCAACAGGTGCGACCCATCGCCTTCGCCCCAAAAACCCACCAGGGCTATATCCACCGACTCTAAGTCAGGATGGCCATCATACCGCTGGCCCAGGGCTTTTATCATACCGCCATAGTATTGCAAATAGCGCGGGTCTTCAGGGTCAACCCGCCATTTATCCGATTTTATATTTGCCTCATTACCCACCATTGCACGGTACCATGCGGGTACATCCTTAGCGCCTTCCTCGTACGGGGCAACCCTCAGCATAAGGGTTTGGCCACGCTCCGCGGCTGTTCTAAGCGCACTGTCAATCATGGGCCAGTTGTAATTGCCGGGTGCAGGCTCCACAAACGACCAGTCTACCCTGAAGTAAGCAATCGTTGTTTGCGGGTGGCTTTTGTTTACCAGGCTGCCGTTGAATTTTTGGTACACAATCGGCAGGCCCTCTGTCCACCCTTCGCCAGCGTTTAAGGTGTCGCCATTAAACCGCTGAAACGTTGTAAACCCAATACCAGGATTGTTTAGCACATCCATAATTTCTACGGGTTTTACGCGGATGTATTGCGGCTGCTGGGCTTGCGGCGTATTGGCCTGCAACAGTATGCAGGCTAATACTGGTAATATTTTTTTCATTGTTTTAATAGAGTTATAATAACTTTTTACTGATTATATTTTTGCTTACAGCTTATGCCAAAGATTTATTTATCTTCCTTACACCTTCAACCTTATGCCCTCTACCTTTCCCGCCTTTTTTTCATCGTGCTTCCTACACTACAAACCACAATCTATAAACTACAAACCTGCTTCATGCGCTTGCTTGCTGCGGCTGCGCTCGCCGTTTACTTACTTTCTTTGTCTTAACACAAAGAAAGTAACAAAGAAAAGTCAAGGCGAAACCCGAACGCTCCGCGCGTTTTCGCCGGGCCAGCGCCTCCTGTTACTTCACTACGCAAGCTATATTTTTTGGCCTGTGGCGTGATACGTTGGTATCTGCACGTTTGTGTTCGGGCTGCTGATAGTTGCGCTGTTTCATCCATCCCTAAACTCCCGTTTCAAGTTAGCTTGTGAGCTTGTTTAGGTTGTTTGTTACGAATAGTTTTCTAACTTGTTATTTTGACTTTTTCTGTTTGTCTTCGCGCATCAGTTCAATCAGAAAAATCAGATAAATCAGTGGTCCATTTTCAAATTGTCTAATTTTCAAATTGGCTTTCATCTGTGTCATCAGAAAAATCAGCGGTCTAAATCGGCGCTCCAACTACAAACCATAAAC
>CAZRDD010000353.1:0-5718 GCA_964598675.1 uncultured Parafilimonas sp. | reverse complement strand
AAGGGTATTGCCCTTTCACAATAAGTACAACGTTATAGCCAGCATCGGCAAACTGTATAGCTGCGGTTAGGCCTGCAAGGCCACCGCCTGCAATGGCAACATCGTATTGAGGGCTGTTATGCATGGGTACTGGTTATTAAATAACGGAATGCCCATTGCCAGCTAATACTACATTTGGTAGCAGGCGTATGCTGTAAAATATATTGCCATTCTTTGGTTTTAAAACCACGTGCAACACTTAACGGCGCATCGTTTTTTACCAGGTACGATGAGGAAAATACAGCCGTAAGTATTTTAATGGAATAGTAAGCCAGTACATGCCTGTGCAAATCATTAATAAAAAAACCAACAGCACTGTTTGCGTGCATCCATTGCAACTGGTATATCAGTTCATCCTCCGTAAAATGGTGGCAAAACAAGCTGGAGAAAATAATATCAGGCTTCTTATCAAAAACAACTTTGCTGTAATCGCTGGTTATCCAGTGCGATATGTTTTTTAACTGCGTGTTTGTTTTGGCAACTGTAATGCAGTCGTCTTTAATATCAATACCAATACATAGCAGTGTAATACGCTTTTTTTTACACCAGGCAGCAATAGCCGCAAGGTTATCGCCACCACCGCAGCCAATTTCGCATACGGTTATTGTTTTTTTATTACCAAGCAATTGCTTAAAGCCTTTCAGTGTAATGGCATGCCCGCCCAGTAAGGTATTAATCACATTAAGCTCGTGCATGTTGCGCTGAATAGCTGTGAAGGGTATATCGTCTTCATCCAGCAACTCTTTTTTATATGAGCGGTGTGTTAAGTTCATGCCTTGCCAGCTATAAAGGTTTCCATGGTTAACCCCGGCCCAAATGCCACGCCAAAAATATTGGTGTTATCTGTAGTGATACTTTGCATAAACTCCTTCAGTACAAACAGTATGGTGGGCGATGACATGTTGCCGTAATCCGCCAGCACCCTGCGCGATGCACAAAGCGCTTCCTTATCAAGCTTTAACTGCTTCTCAATCACCTCCAGTATTTTTTTGCCGCCGGGGTGTACACACCATTGCGTAATAGCTGTTTTTTGCAGGCCGTAATGCGTTAGCGCATCATCTACCAGGCTGTTAATGTCCTGCTCCACCAGGTGCGGTATGTAGCCACTAAGGGTCATTAAAAAACCTTTGCTGCTCAGTTGCCAGGCCATGTCTTTTTTGCCTTTGTATTGCACCTGTGCATAAAAACCTTTAAGGGCAAGGCTGTTGGGCGTGGTGATGGTATTGGAGATAAGCGCCGCTGCACAGCCGTCTGCAAACAGCAGGCTGCTGGCAACATTATCCGGCGTATACTCCTGCTGAAAATGGATGGTGCATAATTCCGCAGCCACCACCACCACATTGCTGTTGGGGGTACTGTCGCAAATAAATTTTGCCAGCTTTAGCGCATGCACTGCTGCATAGCAGCCCATAAAGTTAACCGACGTGCGAAAGATGTTTGGCGATAGCTGCATAGCCTCTGCTATCTGCAAATCAAGGCCGGGGGCACTCATGCCGGTACAGCTAACGGTGATAAGATGTGTAATTTCCGTTGAGGTGATGTATCCTTCAATACAATCCTCTATAGCTGTGATGGATAATTTGTAAGCCTCGTTGTTATAAACAGCCATGCGTTCTTCAATTGACGGAAACGGGGCCGCCTGCTGCTGCGGTATAAAATCCCATGCGGAGCGGGGTAGCCCAAAATCGTCAATCACCGAATAGCGTTTCTCAATATCGCTGTGTTTGTATAAAAAAGCAAGCTTCCTTTTTTCTGCGTCATCAACGCCGTATATTAAAGCCATAAAGCTTGCTATATCTTGTTGCTGGTGGCAAAACCTGGGTACTGCTGTTGCTATGGAAATTATTTGTGCCAATACTTTAGTATAATTAAGGTAATAAATGCCAGGTTGGTACAGGTACCCGCCAGCCAGTTCATACGCATGGTATGTTTAAAGTCCGCAGAACGCTCATCTTTCCAAACCTGTAAAAGCCATCGTAAAAAATATACGATAACTGGTATAAAAAATATTTGTAGTACCAAAAATGAGCCAGTTTGCCTGTTTGCAGCATAATACAGAAACAATATGCTGAACGCGATGGTGTACATAAGTGCGCAGAAAATAAAAGTGCCCCTTTTGCCCAGCAGCATGCTGATGGTTTTAACGCCGTCCTTAGCATCGGAGGTGTGCTGGTATATTTGGGTAATAGGGTAGAAGCCGCCTATTAAAAAACTGGAGGCCAACAATCCCTGCCAGGGTACTTGGGTGGTAAATAGCTTATCGGCACCGTGGTATATCATAAAAAAAACAACACCGCCCTGGTTTAATGTTACGGTAAGGTAGCCCAGTATGGGATATTTTTTAAGCCTTATGTTACGGTAGCTGTACAGCCTGGAGCAGATGATGTACAGCAGAACGGCTGCCGTAAATACCGGGGAAATGAATAAGGAGAGCAGCGCCACCAGTACATCCATAACAACGGTGGTAATAAACAACTGCCTGGTAGGTTGCATGGGGTTTTCAAGCCCGCCTATGCTGTCTGTATCCCTGTCCATATAACTGTTGTACCCGTTGCTGGAGGGGTAAAGCAGCACATGGATGAGTAAAAAGATAAGCACTGCCCTGGGCCAGTGGATGGCCGGTACAAAACTTAACGCAAAAAAATACACAGGCATTAAAAAGTACGAGAACGGAAAACGCAGCAATTGTATGGTGGACCGCTTTAGCAAATGATTGATGTTTATGAATGAAGAGGTATTTTAACCATTGCCGTACAAAATTTTGTGCGGCATAACGGTTAAATATACCCATAGTTAAACACTAATCAATAACAAGCGGTTGCCTTATAAGTTTTATTAGCAAAAAATTAATCAGCGGCAGCAACAGGCATGCCTTTTTCCGGTGCTGCCGCAGGGGCAGGCTCGTCCGGCTCGTGCAACAGGTCGTGCATGTACTGGTGTTTAAGGTGGTCGTAAAAGGAGTGTTTGTCAATGATGATTGATGCCAGGTTGGCAATAAGGCCCGCGAGCATAAGGTGCAGAATTACATTGTGCCTGTCCGTCATTTCAAGCACCAGTATGGCCGATGTAAAAGGTGTTCTGGTAACGCCTGTAAGAAAGCCCACCATGCCGCAAAGGACGAGCAGGTTGGTGCTGGTATCAGAAAAATGAAAAAGCCCTGCTATAAAGGAACCAATACTGGCCCCGGCAGAAAGAGCCGGTGCAAATACCCCGCCAGCACCACCGGCGGTAAAGCTCATTACCGGCCCAGCCATCCTTAGCAGGGGCAGGTACCATTCCACTTTTTTATCGGCGGTAAACAGGGTGGTGGTCATAATCTCCTTGCCCGACCACAGCATTTTATCGCTTACAAACACCGCAAGGGCCGCCACGCCCAGGCCGCATACAACAGCATACACAATGTGCTGCTTTTTAGCCCGGAAAGTTGATTTCCATTTAAACAGTGCAAGTATAAGCTTGCTCATTGCGCTGCCGGCCAGCCCTGTTAGTACGGCAAGTAAAGCAATAGCAGGAAACACCCACGGCGATATATGGGCAACATCGGGGTAGCCTAAATACAGGTATGGCCCCATTATGCTTTGTGCTGTAAGCCCGGCAATAATTACGGCTGTAAAAAGCGCTGTTTTAAAATAGCTGAGGTGTGTTTTGGTAAGTTCTTCCACGGCAAAAACAATACCGCCCAAAGGGGTGTTAAAGGCCGCCGCCAGGCCCGCAGCGGCACCGGCATTAATCATGTTGCGTTTAGATATTTTGGGCCACCACGCAGGCAGCCATTCATTTATTTTACGAAAAACCGAGCCTGCAATTTGTATGGTCGGCCCCTCCCTCCCTATTACGCCGCCACCTATTACCATCACCATGCTGGAGAGTACCTTAATAACTATTATGCGCAAACTAAGCATTTTGCCAACCTTGTGGTTGTATTTGGGGTTGGCCAGCTCGGCCGCAGCAATTACCTGCGGTATACCGCTGCCCCTTGCGTAAGGGGCATATTTAACCACCAGCCACCTTGCCAGTACAAAGCATACAGGTGCCAGTGCCAGGAACAGCCACGATTTATAATGAAAGATGTAATGCGAAGCCTCTTCGGCATACGCAAACAGTTTGGCGTATAACACTGCAAATACGCCCGTAACCAGCGATGCAACCCAAAAGGGCAATGCCTGTAACAGGTTGGTTTTAAGGCGTTCGTTGTGAATACTGTCGAACGAATGTTTAAGCTGTTTGCGCACTTTACTAATAATTGCCATACAATACTTTTGAGTGAAGCCAGGCGGGGTATGGCAATAAAGGGCTGCAAAGATAGGGAGATTTGCTGCAGATGGGGGCGGTTATTAACCTGCCTGCAAAGGCTAATGTTATAGGGCAGCAGGCAAAACTGTGCTTTGCAACAGGGCTGATGTAAGGTTTTACAAACAGCTATCCCTTAGCATTTTCATATAAGCGGTACCTTTTTCGCGGGCAAAACTGGTGTTACGTTCTGGTATGCCTTCGGGGTCGGGGTAGCGTTCCAGCGCTTTTTCAATGCTTTCCTCGCGCAGCAAATGCAGCATGGGGTATATGGAGCGGTTGGTGTAATTGGCCGCATCATTGGCCGGTGTTTTGCTGAAGCGGTACAATGGGTGAAAACTGGCTGCCTGGTAAATACCAGTGTATTTGTGCAGCTTCAGCAGTTTTTCCGCCATGGCAACAAGCTCTAAATAATCGGTAAATTTTTCAAAACCATTGGGGAATATCAGGAACGAGGTTTCAATGCTGGCATCGTTATCCAGCCGTTCGCACTCCAGCATAAAACGCTCCAGGCAGGTTTTCATATCGGTGGCTTCTTCCACCAGGTAGTGAATACTGCCGCGCTTAACCTCCCTTGCTGCAAAGGGGCAAAAGTTACAGCCTACCACTACCTGCTGTATCCATTTTTTTGTTTGCTCAATAACGTCTTGTTGTGCTGGCATGTTGGCAGTTATGGCGCGAAGATAAGGTATGCCGTATTACTGGCGCTGCCAGCAGCGTGGATTATAAGTAACAAGGCGTGCATCTGCTCATAAAAGCAGGCTATTTTTATTAGCAGGCATTCACGGGTTCCTCATTTCCTTTCCTTATTTTCACATCATCAATAAACGATTGCCGCGCCATGCACAAAGCCTCCGTTATAGTTATTGGCAGCTCCAATACCGATATGGTTGTTAAAACCGCTCATTTGCCCCTGCCCGGCGAAACCATACTTGGCGGAACCTTTTTTATGAATGCCGGTGGCAAGGGTGCCAACCAAGCGGTGGCCGCCGCAAGGCTTGGCGGTGCTGTTACCTTTATTGCAAAGCTGGGCGATGATATTTTTGGCCGCGAGGCACTACAATTGTTTAAAAAAGAAGGTATTGATACGGATTGTATTGTGGTGGATGCGCAGCACCCCTCCGGCGTGGCATTGATTACGGTAGATGATTACGGCGAAAACTGCATTGCAGTAGCATCGGGCGCCAATGCGCAACTGTTACCGGCTGATGGCGCGCGGGCAAAAGATAAAATAGCTGCCGCCTCAATGATGCTGGCGCAACTGGAAATACCGGTGGAAACCGTTGCCTGGGCTGCGGCAGAAGCTTCAGCGGCCGTGGTGCCTGTTATTTTAAACCCTGCACCGGCCTGCACCCTGCCCAACGAATTGTACAAACACCTGCACCTCAT
>CAZRDD010000352.1:0-5724 GCA_964598675.1 uncultured Parafilimonas sp. | reverse complement strand
GGCAAAACGTATCATTTACCAAGCTGCGTGCCGAGGGCGCTTTTATTATAAGCGCCAGCAAACAAAATGGTGCTGCGACCATGGTGACCGTAACCGCTGAACATGGTGGCACCCTGCACATAAAACTGCCTTTTAAAACAATGGTAGCCAACAAACTACATGCACGTTATACCACCAATGCGGCTGGCATAACCACCATTACCCTGCAAAAAGGCGAAACAGTGGTGTTTAAGAATGGCTGGGAGTAGTTTTGGTCCACGGTAGATGGTCCATTGTCCATGGAAGAAAAGGGAGGATAACTCATAAAAAGCCCGTGAGAGCAAAACTGTATGAGGCCGTATTGAGAGCATATCTGGCTGGTATTTAATTGCAACAAATGCTACGAGAGATTGACATGTTTTTTCAGCAGCAGGATGAGCCGGAAAAAAGCTGCCTGCTGGCGATGCGCAACTTTATCATGGGTTATGATGAAAACGTAACGGAAGTATGGCGCTATAAAATGCCTTTTTATTGCTTTAACGGCAAGCGTTTTTGCTATATATGGCTGGATAAAAAAACAAAGCAGCCTTATATTGGCCTGGTAGAAGGCAATAAAATCATTCACCCCAAACTGGTGGCAGAAAACCGCAGCCGCATGAATATACTGTACATAAACCCCTCAGAGGATTTACCACTGGCAGATATTGACTTCATTTTTAAAGCGGCCCTAAGCTTGTTGTAAGAGATAATTTACCACACTTTGTACTTGGTGGCCTCATCGTTGGCCTTGTAGCCTTTAAGCAGGTACACATAAATGTACCGGGCGGTTTTGCCACTGCGCGTTACTGTAAATGTTTTTAGCGGGGTTACGCTATCAAAATAAATGCCGTAGGCTTTTTGCGCATCAGTATTATAGTTGCTGGGTATAATGCATAAAGCATCCTTCCCTGCTGTAAAAGGCGGGTTGTACTTGTTTAGCCATACAAACTGGTGCAAATCGTTAAGGTTGCCAATACCTGTTACCGGGTTGCCAGATAAACGGGCAGCATAATATTGAATATGCGCCGCCGGAAACCATTTATTGCATACAATGTTAAGGCCGGGGGCTATCTCCTTATTTTTAACGGCATCTGCCTGCCAGGCTGTAAATTCCCTGCCAAAGGTTGCCCACCCGTACATATCCAGCGTAAAATCGCCATCACCAAGCTTTGCCTCTTCCTTATTGCCAATGGTGCCGGGGTATAATTCAATAAAACCAATACCGCCAACAATAACCACCATAATTGATGCAACAGCACTTTTAACCAAACCCTTGTAAACACTCTTTACATTAATGCTTGTTTTAGCATCAACAAAAGCGGCTGCAATAAAAGAGAGGGTTAAAAAACCTGGTCCGCTCCAATGGGGCAGCACATCCCTGAAAAGCGAGATACCCGTAACAAACAACACAATGGGTAACCCTGTGCAAAACAGCAGCCGTTGTGTATTGGCGGGCAGCAACTTATTACGGCGGGCGGCAATACAGGCTATTACCGTTATGCAAACGTTAAGCGGGTTATTGTAAAATATTTGCCCCAGCACGGCCTGTATAAACCCATCGGTATTTAACGCAAACTGGTGTACTTCCACCCGCTCGCTGTGGTAGCGCCAGGTAATAAAATTGTTCTGCATGTTCCAGGTAAAAATGGGGCTGATGATAAGCGCCGTTACAATTGCAGCCAGGTAAAAACCGGGGTGCAAAAACATCTTCCTGTTATAAAAAAGCATGTATAAGCCCATACCACCCCATAGAAAAATGCCATGTATTTTGCTCATTATACAAAGCCCGGCCAACACACCAAACAACAGCCATTGGCTGTAGCTGGCACGGCCCTGCTGGCTGTAAGCATCTGTTATTTTTATCATGGCAAGCAACGATGCAAGCCAAAAAACAATTTGCGGGCTATCGGGCAAAATAAATGTACCGGCAATGATGGAGCAATAAATACTGGCGGTGTACAGCAATGCCGCATACCAACCCGTGGCCTGGTTGCGTATGCGCGTACCAATGGCAAAGCACAACCATGTACCAATGGCTGCAAAAACAATAGCACCCAACCGTATAAAAACTTCCTGCTGAAAAAACAGGTTGCCCGTAAATATTTTTATAAGCCAGGCCACAGCGGGGGGATGGTCAAAATAATTTTGTTGCAGGTGCAGGGCGTAGGTATAGTAATACACTTCATCGTTACCAAACTCAATTACAGAAGCTGTTATAATACGCAGGGCGGTTGCAATAACAATTAACCAGGCCAAATGCTTTTTGTACATATACAAGGGGTATGTATGCCTTTACTCAGCGAAAAGTAAAAAAATAATTGGTTGTAAAATTCCAGGCCATTACACACAGGGTGGCTACGCCTTTTGATACGTAGAAGCCCGCCTTCATTCTGCTGTGCATAACATATATCAGCAGGTTGTTAATACCCAGGCCAGCCAGCGATACCAGCACAAACTTTATAAACTGTTGCTGCCACTGTGCAGTGTTGCTCTCAAACGTCCACACCCGGTTTAACAGGTAATTGTTTATCACTGCCATGCTAAACCCAATGGAATTAGCCACAAATTTGTTCCAGCGCAGTTTTTCCTTGCAAAGCCAGGTAAGGCCAAAATCTATGCACATACCAGTGGCACCCACCACCCCAAATTTTACAAGTTTGATTATCCACACGGGTATAGCCATTATACAATGCTTTAAAGTTATCCTGATAGATGATTGCACTTTGGCTACAGCCGTTTGCATACCAGGTGTATTATCATGTAAAAGCGGCCGGTTACCAAACCGTTTAACTTAATGTAGCCAGTCTTCCATACTAACCGCTTGTTGTACCTCGTAAACATCCAGGCATTCCAATCTCCCCAATTTCGAGACTTTCCATCTTCCCATCTTCGTAACTTCCTGCCTTCCCGTCTCCCCGGCTTTCCGACTTCCCGACTTCCTGACTTCCCGACTTTTACCTATAAACCTCCAGCAGCCCATCGGGCAGCGTTACATGCACTTCCTGCTTTTTGCGGTCAATACTTTCCAGCGTTTCATCGTGCAGGGGTATAAGTGCCTCCTTACCATCCAGGCTAATGCGCAGCAATACCTGGTGCGGCTGTTCAATTACTTCTTCTATCGGGCCCAGGTTTTCACCTTCGTTAAACAATGTAAAGCCCAGTAACGATATGGGGGAGGTTTTGCCTGCCAGCCGCCTGAAATCGTCATTTTCAAGCCAAACGGGCCTGTTGGCAATACGGTGCGCCGCTTCGCGGGTATCAATACCTTCCAGTTTTACCAGTATCTCCTCCGCTTCTTTAGCCTTGCTTTGCTGCACAAAATAAGGCAGGTAGCTGCCTTTTTGTTCTTCTACAAATATGGCGGAAACATCTTTAAGCGCTGTTTTTTTGCCCAGCGCGTGTACCAGTATCAGTTCTCCCTTCACCCCAAAGGTGGCTACAAACTTGCCTATGTGTATATAATGGTTCATGTAAGGGCGCAAAAATACAACGCAGAAGCACGTTTCAAACGGTATTTTTCCAAACGGGCATATTTAGCCCTGTGAACCCGTGGAGCCAGCCCTATTTTTAACGTTTGCTATACAGTAGTTACCAGGTAAGCCTGCCCACTTACAGCAACACCTATTGGTTTTTAAAGTAACAATATTTACTTTACGGCAGTAAGTTCATCGTAAGCGGCTGTAAGGTTGGATTGTATTTGTTTAAACTGGTCTTTCCACGCGCCTGCGCCAGGAATTTCGGCAGCCTTTACAATTTCCTCTTTGGTTTTGCCTGCTTTTATTTCGCCACCGGTAAACTCAAGCAGCTTTTGCAGGTAATTCTGCATGCCTTTTAATTCTTCCTTTGTGCCAGTAACGGTATCGGCTTCCCCGTGGCCGAAAATAAAAATGGTATCATTATCAAAGGTGGCAAGGGCTTTATCAAGCACCGTTACCCAGTTGGTAACAGATGCACCGGCAGATTTATCAATAAAAGGGTAAATGCGGTTAAACATCAGGTCGCCCATGTGGGCAATGTTGGCATGTTCAAAATGCACTATACTGTCGCCATTGGTATGGGCTGCGCCAAAGTAATAGGTGCGTATTTTTTCGTGGCCAATTTTGTAATGCCAGCTATCGGTATAGGTTATATCGGGGTACAGTTGCTGGTCTTCCGTTTTTTTATCCTTAGCCACGCGCTGCTGGTTGGCTTTTGAGTTTTCGTGGGCTGCAACATTCTTTACAATACCCTTAAAGGAGATGTTGCCAGCGGTATGGTCGCCGTGATGGTGTGTATTGATGAGCAGGCTGAAAGGAGATTCACTCTGTTTTTTTAGTGCTTCAATAAGGTGGGCAGATTGTGCCGGAAACTCAGCATCCACCACTACGATGCCTTTTTTATCAACCAGGTAGGCAATAGTACCCCCCTGCTCATTAAAAATACCCACGTTGTTGCGGAGTATCCTCCGCTTCCAGGGGTCATCAAAACGAAAACCGGCAAAAAGTTTATGGCTGCCTAAGGCAAGCATGCCTGCGGCCAGCGAAGTATTGCGCAAAAAAGAACGGCGTTGCATGTAGATTTATTTTAAACAGTAAGTTAGTTAAGAATATTTAATGACGATCCGTTATTTGGTTTGCGGCAGGTATAATTCACCCATTATGGGAGGGGCAGCTTTCACCACATAGATTCAGTAGCTAACATGATTAAACATAGAATGACATTTGAAAAACATGGTTAAATATATTCTATGCCCTTCATCTAACCTTATATGTTTCTTATGTTTTCCAATATGGCTATGTGGTTAAAAACGCCTAAACCAAATAAGAGATAATCATTGAATATTTGTAATGTAAACTATTTAAACACCTTACACCGCAGAAATGTTTTAACGCCAGGTGGAGGTTAATACTCCATTTTGCGTAAGCTGGGGGCCTTAACCCAGGTAACAATCACCACCAGCAGTGTCATACATCCGCCAAAAACAACCGAAGGCATATTGCCCAGTAATTTGGCGGCTACACCACTTTCAAACTGGCCAAACTCGTTGCTGGAGTTAATGAACATAGAGTTTACGCTCATTACCCTGCCGCGCATGTGGTCTGGTGTTTTTAGCTGTGTAATTGTGCCGCGTATTACCATGCTTATACCATCCAGCGAGCCACTAACCATTAGCGCCACAAACGACAGGAAGTAAATGTGCGACAGGCCGAATACAATGATGCAGGTGCCAAAACCAGCCACCGCCAGTAACAGTTTTTTACCCTGGTGCCTTTGCGGCGGAAACAAGGTAAGCACCACAACAATGCTTATTGAACCTACATCGGATGCGGCATTAAGCCAGCCATACCCTATGGCGCCTACCTGCAGCACCTCCCTGGCATATACCGGCACCATGGCCACTGCACCGCCAAACAGCACAGCAAACAAATCGAGTGACAGCGCACCAAGCAACTCTTTGGTTTCAAAAACAAACTTTAGCCCTTCGCGTATGCTGCTCCAGGTACGTTTTTCGCCACGCTCGTTTAAAGGAGGCCTTTTACTAAGTTGGGATAACAGGATGAAGGCGGTTAATATAAAAACAGCCACTGTTAACAGCGTGCCGCTGATACCCAGAAAAGCAATAAGAAAGCCGCCTGCGGCATGCCCAAATACGGAGGCGGAAAGATAAGCCCCCTGGTTCCAGGTGGAGGCATTCTGCAGTGCTGTGCGGGGCACAATGGCAGCAAG
>CAZRDD010000351.1:0-5728 GCA_964598675.1 uncultured Parafilimonas sp. | reverse complement strand
CCTGCCCCCTGCCCGAAAGAATAGACCTCTGCCAAACGTACAATGCCCACCTGGTGCTTGACGAAGCCCACGCCACCGGCGTAATAGGTACGCAGGGGGAGGGGCTGGCGCAGCAGCTTGGCCTGCACGATAAGGTGTTTTGCCGGGTGTACACATTTGGCAAAGCCTGCGGTTGCCATGGGGCGGCCGTGGTGGGCAGCCCGCTGTTAAGGGACTACCTTATAAATTTTGCCCGCAGTTTTATATACACCACCTCGCTGGCACCGCATGCGGTGGCGGTTATTAAGGCCAGCTATGCCCTTTTTCCGCAAATGGAGGCGCAAAGGCAGCACCTGGCGCGGCTGATAAGCCTTTTTCAATCAAGTACGTTAGGGTACGCAAAATTGCCCTCGCAAACGCCTATACAGGTGGTGCTGGTGCCGGGTAACGATGCCGTAAAGGCCGTGGCGGCCCGCCTGCAGCACCACGGGCTGGATGTTAGGCCCATACTGTACCCCACCGTGCCCAAAGGCAGCGAGCGGCTGCGCATAGTGCTGCACGCCTTTAATACGGTGGAGGAAGTGGCCCAACTGGTGCAGTTGCTGGCGGGGCAGGGCAGTGGTGCGGCCTCAGGCGGTTTTGCGGTAGTTTAAAACGGCCCAGGTGTTTAATACCAGCCCTATCATAAACATGGCGGCAAGGTGGTACGTAATATCGCCCATGCCGCTGCCTTTAAGCACCACCATGCGCATTATTTTTATAAAATGACTTGGCGGAAAAGTTACCACTATCATCTGCGCCCATTGCGGCATACTGTCTACCGAGCTGAACACCCCGCTCATCATATTAAAAATATTGATGAAGAAAAACGCCAGCGACATGGCCTGCATCTGCGTGTTGGAGTACGTGGAAATTAACAGCCCCAGGCCCAGCATGGCAAACAGGTACACCAGCAGCGCTGCATACAGCACCAGCAGGTTGCCCACCGGCACAATACCATACACCACGCGGCCAACAATAAGGCCCAGCGTAAAAATAATGGTGCCCAGCACCAAAAAAGGTACCAGCTTGCCTATAATAAAAATGTGCTTTTTTATGGGGGTAACATTAATCTGCTCAATGGTGCCGCTTTCTTTTTCCTTAACAATGTTAAAGGCGCTTTGCAGGGCCGCCAGCGCGGTTACCAGCGTTACAAGTATGGCAGGCACCATGTACAGGTGGTAGTTAAGGTAGGGGTTGTACCAGTTGCTGGGGGCTACGGTAACCTGCGGCGTATTATCTGCCGCGCCGTTTAGCCACTGCACGCGTATGGCATCGTTATAATCCTTAATAATGCTGGCTAAGTAAGCCCCGCCCAAATTGGCTTTGGTGCCTTCAATAGCATTGATGGCTAAGTACAGCTTCTGCATGTTTTCGCGCACCAGGTTTTTCTCAAAATTGGCGGGTATGTGCAGGGCAAGGTCGGTCTTATCCTGCTCCACCATCTGCAGCGCCTGCGGGTACGATGTGGTATAGCCCGTTAGCTTAAAATGCCCTGAAGCGGTTATTTTATTAATGAGCTTTTGCGAGAAGGTGGAATGGTCATCATCCACCACGGCAATAGCAATGTTTTTTACCGAGTAATCTGCCGCCAGCGGCATGAGGATTAGCTGTATAATGGGCGCTATAAACAGCGAACGGAGTACCCCCTTATTGCGGAATACCTGCCGGAATTCTTTGTCAAGAAGGAATAGTAATGATTTCATTGCAGTCTTATTTTAAAGCGCCTGAGGCTTATGGTGAACAGAAAAACACACATGCCAAACAGTATGAGTATCTCCTTCCAAACGGAGGCAAACCCCAGCCCTTTAAGCATTACCCTTTTTACAATAATAAAGTACCAGCGCGATGGCACCAGGTTTGACATTACCTGCATGGGCAGCGGCATATTTTCAATAGGGAAGAGGAAGCCCGTTAACAGCATGGTGGGCAGCATCATCCCCATGAGCGATGCAAACATAGCCGCCTGCTGTGTTTGCGCGTTGATTGACAGCAGCAGCCCTATTGACAGCGAGGTGAGTATAAACAGCGTACTGGCAAATACCAGCAGCGCCACACTGCCTTTAACGGGCAGGCCCAAAAACCAATCGCTTAGTATAAGGATGATGAAAAGGTTTACGATGGATATAATGAGGTTGGGCATGAGTTTGGAGATGATGATGTACACCGGTTTAAACGGCGATACCAGCAAAATTTCCATGGTGCCAAGCTCTTTTTCTTTTACAATGGCTACCGATGTCATCATGGTGCAAACCAGCATCAGCACCAGTGCCATTACACCCGGCACAAAATTGGGGGCACCTTTTAGTTCGGGGTTGTACATCATTTGTGTTTCGGCCGTTATTTGCAGCGGCTGGTGGGCGGTGGCGGCCAGTTGGGTGTTATAATCGTTTATAATTTGTGTGGCATAATTGGTAATGGTGGTGGCTGTGTTGGGGTCTGATGCATCGGCAATTAACTGTATGGTTGCGTTGCCGGTATGCTGTAAATCCTTACTAAAGTTTGCGGGAAAAACCACCGCCATTTTAATAAGCCCCTTTTTAAAAGCAGCCTCTAATTGCTGTGCACTTTGCAGGTTTTCTTCAAGATTAAAATATTTGCTGGAAGCTATTTTTTGAATGATTTGCGCACTCACTTCATCCTTGGCATAATCCACCACCACAATCTTGCTGTCTTTAATTTCGTTTGACAAAGCGAAACCAAAGAGCACTATCTGTGCAATGGGCAGCCCAAACAGCATCAGCAGTGTTTTCTTATCGCGAAAAACATGCAAAAATTCTTTTCGTATAAATATCAGCAACTGTTTCATGCGTTTGTTTTTAAGACTGTTTAACCGCAGGTGCGGTGCTGTTTATAGTGTATAGCTGCGTACGTTTTTATTACTCTTATTAAGCCTTATACCAGCAACTGTTTTTCATGGCATCATCGTTGCGTCGCAATCACTTCATCTGCAAAATATCATTCAGCAATGCGAATGTTTCCCTGCTCCGCTAAAAAGACTTTTGCTAAGCCACAAAGCCCGCAAAAAATCTTTATGCCTTTCAATATTATCCATCTCGCCTTCCTGGTTTCTTCGCGCCTTTGCGCGCCAACCACAAACCACAAACCACAAACCACAAACCTTTCAAACAATCAAACTCTTCAAACACTCAAACATTCAAACCCAGTAACCAGCAACCAGTAACCAGCAACCCCCGCCCCCTACTCCGAGCGTTTGGCTTTGCGGGCCAGCTCGTAAAACACCTCTTCAATATTGTTGTAGTGGTATTGCTTTTTAAGGTTGTCGGGGCTGTCAAGCGCAGCAATAACACCATCCACCATTATGCTAACCCGGTTACAGTATTCCGCTTCATCCATGTAGTGGGTGGTAACAAAAACGGTAACGCCTTTATCGGCAGCGTGGTAAATAAGGTCCCAAAACTGCCTGCGGGTAACGGGGTCAACACCGCCGGTAGGTTCATCCAAAAAAACAATATCGGGGCTGTGTACCATAGATACCGAGAAGGCCAGTTTTTGCTTCCAGCCCAGGGGCAGGTCCTGCACCAGGGTTTTAGCTTCGTTTTGTAATTCAAGCTCCTCCAGCAGGGCAACGGTTTTAGCTTTAATCTCTTTTATGCCCATGCCATAAATGCCGCCATAAAAGCGGATGTTTTCGGTAACGGTAAGGTCGTCGTACAGCGAGAACTTCTGGCTCATGTAGCCGATGCGCCGCTTAATTTTTTCGGTTTGCGTGTATATGTCAAAGCCCGCAATGGTAGCCTTGCCCGATGTAGGTTTAAGCAGGCCGCACAGCATGCGCATAGCGGTGGTTTTACCCGCGCCGTTGGCCCCCAAAAAACCAAATATTTCGCCCCTGCCCACCTGGAAGGTAAGGTTGCTTGCCGCCACAAAACTGCCAAAGCGTTTGGTTAATTTATCGGTGATGATTACAGGCTCCATGCTGGTAATGTTAGTGTTGCTTTTGCGGCAACGGTTGCGCTTAGTTTTTAAGCAGGTAAATAAAACAGTCTTCAATGGTGGGCTGTGTAACCTGCATCTGCACATTGCTGTGGCCTTTGGCCTGCAGGTATTGCAACACATCGTTTGGCTGGCTGTTGTTAAACGTGGCATGCAGCGCATCGCCAAAGGCAAAACAACTGGCCGTGCCTTGGTAGGCCCGTACATCAAGCAGCAGCTTGTACTCGTTGCTGGCTTTAAGGGCATATAAAGTATCCGGGAACGATTGTATTATTTTAGCAGGCGTTTCAATAGAAAGTATTTCGCCTTTTTGTATCAGGGCAATACGGTCGCACAGGTTGGCCTCGTCCATATACGGCGTGGAAACCAGTATGGTGATGCCCTGCGCCTTCAGGCGTTTAAGCATCTCCCAAAACTCTTTACGGGAAACCACATCCACGCCGGTGGTAGGCTCATCCAAAAACAGCACCACGGGCCGGTGTATCAACGCACAGCACAACGCCAGCTTCTGCTTCATGCCGCCGGAAAGCTTGCCCGCCCTGCGGGTTTTAAAAGGCTCTATCTGTACATAAATATCCTTTATCAGCTCGTAGTTTTCCTTAACGGTGGTGCCAAATACCGAGGCAAAAAAGTTAAGGTTTTCCTCAATGGAAAGATCCTGGTACAGGCTGAACCTGCCCGGCATGTACCCCACGCAGTCCCGTATTTTGGTGTACTCTTTCACCACATCAAAACCGTTTACGTTGGCCGTGCCGCTATCTGCCAGCAGCAGCGTGGTAAGTATACGGAACAGGGTGGTTTTGCCCGCGCCATCGGGGCCTATCAGCCCAAATATTTCGCCCCGGTTAACGGTAAACGTAATATTCTTTACGGCGGTAACGGCGCCTTTGTTGTAGGTTTTATGAATGTTGTTAAGCGTTATCATTCATCAGAATTTTACCTCGCCATACATGCCAATTTTTAAGTACCCATCGTTCTTCACCCTTATTTTTATGGCATACACCAGGTCGGCTCTTTCCTCCTTGGTTTGTATGGTTTTAGGGGTAAACTCCGATTTGTTGGATATCCACGTAATAGTGCCGGTGTAAGGGGTATAGCCGCTGGTGCCTTTATCAACCAGCACCTGTACCTGCTGGCCAAGTTTAACAGCGGTAAGCTGGCTGCCCGTAATGTAGGCCCTAAGCGTAAGCGTATCAAGGTTGGCTATTTTGTACAGCGCTTTGCCTGCGCTGGTTACTTCGCCCGCCAGGGCATACTTTGTAAGCACGGTGCCAGTAATGGGGTTGATCACCTGGCCCTTGTTAATCTGGTCCTGCACCTGCGCCACCGATTTTTCCAGCGGGGTTTTCTCGCTGTAAATGCTGCGGTTTTGCGTAGCGATGTTCGATTCAAACAGCACTATCTGCTGTTTGGTGGCCGCTATTTGTTTCTGCAACTGGTCAATAGCAGCGGTAATATCGTCCAGTTGTTTTTGGGTGGCCGCATCTGCTTTCACCAGGTTTTCGGTTCTTGTTTTTTCGCGCAGTTGCTGGGCAAGCTGTGCTTCCTGTACGGCAAGCTGTTTTTTTACATACTCCACTTGGGGGCGCACATCGGTTGTTTTATCGCCCAGCGATTGTATGGTGGCCTGCAACTGGTTTTTTTGCAGCACCACGTTGCTAACATCCACCTGGCCAACAATAGCACCCATGGTAAGTGTATCGCCCTCCTTTAACGGTAGTGAAAGTATTTTGCCGTTTTGTTCCGCCGAAAC
>CAZRDD010000350.1:0-5731 GCA_964598675.1 uncultured Parafilimonas sp. | reverse complement strand
TTGATTTTCCATTGTCCCGCCCGCCGGGCACAATATTATCGCCGCCCGAAACCCAATCGGGGTTTTTAATGGCCTTTCTTATTTCGTTTCTAAGGCCGTTTGTTGACCAGTCTTTATAAGCAATAGCGTTTTTGTTTGGGTCGCACACGGCGGTTACCTGAAACTGCGGGTTGGCCAGCAGCGGCAGCAACTCCCTTATACCCTGTGTGCCAATGCCAATATAAGCCAGCGTGATTTTATCGCTGGGAGCTACAATATTTTTGCCACCCAATACATGCCTGGGCACAATGGTGAAGGCTGCGGCAGCAGTGGCGGCTGTTTTTACAAAATTCCGGCGGTTGAGGGGTGAGGCTGGCCCGGTTTTATTGTCCTCAGCATTGCTATGCGCAGAGGAAGTTGCCCCATGCAAAATGGAATCAATTGTCATATAGCAGCAATTTTTAATCGTTAAGCCTACAAATTAAAGATGTTGTACCACAAAGCGAAAATTAATTGATGGCTGGCTGCTGCATAAAAATTTGGACTTTTAAGTTTCTTCTTTTGTAATTCACCGGCCCTTTATAGGCAACGCACTGCTGTTAAATGCCGCTTTTGCCAGCCAACAGCTCAGGATGGCTGATAAAATGCTTTTGGTAGTTTCGCCCCGATTGCTAAAAACCGCTCCCCAAAAACTATATATCTATGATCATCCAATCTGCCGGGTACACCGTTTGCAACAAACGATTGCCGGTTTTTTGCTTAATGTTAACGCTAACATTGTTTGTGCTGGCATCGTGCAACCAGGCTGGCACCGAAGAACCTGCACCACCGAGACCAGACAAAATTGACCCCAATCCATCCCCCGCATACCTTTCGCCGGAGGAAAGTATGAAAACCATGAAGCTGCCGCCAGGCTACCATCTTGATCTGGTGGCCAGCGAACCGCTGGTACAGGAGCCTGTAACCATTTGCTGGGATGGCAATGGCCGCATGTATGTGGCTGAAATGCGCAGTTATATGAAGGACCTGGACGGAACAGGTGAACGTTTGCCCATTTGCCGCATTACCCGGCTGGAAGATACCGATGGCGATGGAAAAATGGATAAAAGCTCCGTTTTTATTGACAGCCTGGTACTGCCGCGCATGATAATGACGCTGGATGACCGCCTGGTGGTGAACGAAACTTACAGCTACAACCTGTACGCGTACAGCGATACCAACAACGATGGCAAAGCAGACAAGAGAGACCTTTTATACCATAACGACACCCCCGATGAGGCCAACCTGGAACACCAGAAAAGCGGGCTTATATGGAACATTGATAACTGGATTTACGTAACATCCAACCCCGTGCGCTACCGTTATAACAATGGCAGGCTTGATGTGGATACAATGGCCACCTCGCCGGGCGGACAATGGGGGCTAACACAGGACGATTATGGTAAAATGTATTTTTCTTCTGCCGGGGGCGAAACCCCTGCCCTAAACTTTCAGCAGAACCCCTCGTATGGCAGAATTGATTTTGAAAGCCAGCGCCCAGGCGATTTTGATTCGGTGTGGCCCATTATTGCCACCCCCGATGTGCAGGGCGGACAGGAGCGCCTGCGGGCCGACAGCACGCTTAACCATTTTACCGCATCGTGCGGGCAGAGTGTTTACAGGGGCGATCGCCTTCCTGCCACCATGGAAGGCGACCTGTTTATATGCGAGCCGGTGGGCCGCCTGATAAGGCGTGCCAAGGTAATTGACAGCAGCGGCGAAACCGTACTTAAAAATGCCTACCACCAACGCGAATTTTTAGCCTCAACCGATATGAATTTCAGGCCGGTAAACACCACCACCGGCCCGGATGGCTGCCTTTATATTGTAGATATGTACCACGGTATTATACAGGAAAGTGCCTGGACAAAACCCGACAGTTACATTAACCCGCAAATACGCCGCAAAGGGCTGGATAAAAATATTAACCGTGGCCGTATTTACCGGCTGGTACACGATGGTTTTACCCCTGGGCCTAAACCGGCCTTGCTAAACGCCAACAGCAGTGAACTGGTGGCTGCCCTAAGCCACCCTAACGGCTGGTGGCGCGACAACGCACAAAAGCTACTGGTGCTGCATGGGAACCTTACCGTTGTACCGGCCCTTAAAAAACTGGCCACCCATGAGCAGTCTTTTTTTGAGAAACTGGCTTTTTGGAAAAAGAGCCCACCGGCAGTTACACGGGTACATGCCTTGTGGACATTAGACGGGCTGAAAGCGATTGATCCCGAAACTCTGCTGGCTGCCTACAAAGATGAAGACCCACAGGTAAGAAGGGCAGCCATACGCATAAGCGAGCAATACCTTAAAAGCGGCAACAGCCAGGTACTTACCGCACTGCAGGTGTTTAAAACCGACCCCAACCCCGGCGTAAGGGCGCAACTTGCTTTATCGTTGCGGTACAGCAAGGATGCACGGGCAAAGGCCAGCCTTAATGAGCTGCTGAAGGATAACAGCAGCAACGAAATAATAGTGCGTGCCGCCACCAAAAGCCTGCACGAAGGCGATGACAGCCAGGCAGAACTGCGGGCCTTAACCGCACACATGGATGAGGATGACCAGCGCATGGTTTTTCAGGGGGCTTCAAACTTTGCACAGCTTTGTGCCACCTGCCACGGGCCGGATGGCAAAGGCATTCCATCAAAACTGGCACCGCCACTTTCTGGCGCGGCACTGGTAAAAGGTAATAAAGATGTTTTAATAAGGGTGCTTTTACAGGGCCTGAAGGGGCCGGTTGACAACAACAAATACCCGGATATTATGCAGCCGCAGGGTGCGCACGATGATGCTTATATTTCATCGGTGTTAAGCTTTATTCGTGTAAGCCTGGGCAACAATGGCGGGCATGACGGGCTGGTTTTTCCTGAAGATGTTAAAAGCATACGCGATTCCACCGCTGGACGTAAAGAACCCTGGACGATTGAGGAACTTAACGCAATAAGCAAAGCTACCGCACAAAAGAAATAAAGGGCCTGCGCTATAAAATACAATAACCGGCTTGTAAAGCGAAACTACATCTCTGCTGTACAAGCCGGTTTGCTTTTATACCAAAGTTGCTCTTTAAGCATTGCGTTGACTGCCTGCTGCTGCAAGCGGCAGGCTTTGCTACAATTCGGCCAGTGCCTCATCAAGGTACTGTACCAGTTCATCAGCATTTTGCTTGTTAAACGGCATGGGTGGCTTTATTTTAAGCACGTTGTGCAGCGGGCCATCGGTACTAAGCAGGTAACCCCTGGTTTTTACTTTTTCCACCACAATATCAATTTCGGGCAGGGCTGGTTCAAGCGTTTGCCTGTTTTTTACCATTTCCGCCCCAATAAACAATCCATGCCCCCTTACATCGCTTATCATTGGATACTTCCCCATCAGCCTACGCAAACCCGCCATCAGGTATTCACCCACTTCTTTTGCATGCTGCTGCATTTGCTCTTTTTCAATAACATCAAGTACCGCCAACCCCGTTACCATTGATACCGGGTTACCACCATAGGTATTAAAATATTCCATGCCGTTGTTAAAAGCATCAGCAATTTCGCTGGTTACCACCACAGCGGCCAGCGGGTGGCCATTGCCAATGGGCTTACCCATTACAACAATATCGGGTACCACGCCCTGCAACTCAAACCCCCAAAATGCATCCCCCACACGGCCAAAACCCACCTGCACTTCATCAGCAATGCAAACGCCACCAGCGGCGCGTACATGCTTATACACTTCCTTAAGGTAATTTGGCGGCAGCGGTATTTGCCCGCCAACACCTAATAACGTTTCGCATATAAAAACAGCGGGGGCTTTGCCCTGTGCTTTCAATTCATCAATAATACGCGTAACATCTGCCGCATATTTATTACCGGCATCAGCATCGCCATAGCGGTATGGCCCCCGGTACATATCCGGGTTAATGGCCTTGTGTATCCAGGGTTGTTTGCCAAAACCTCCTTTGCCATCAAATTTATAAGGGCTCATTTCCATAGCCACTGTTGAGGTGCCGTGGTAGGCATGGTCAAGCACAATAATATCTTTCTGCTTTGTAAAATGCCTGCTCATACGAACGGCCAGGTCGTTGGCCTCGCTGCCGCTGTTAGTAAAATAGCAGACATTTAAAGCCGGTGGCAATGTTGCAGTAAGCCGTTTGGCATAGTTTACAATATGGTCGCTCAGGTATCTTGTGTTGGTGTTAAGCACTGCAATTTGCTTTTGCATGGCCTTTACTACCACAGGGTGGCAATGCCCCACATGCGATGGATTGTTTACACAATCTACAAAGGTGTTGCCTTTATCATCGTACAGGTATTGCAAGGCAGCCTTAACTACTTTAATATTTTGTTTGTAGCCTATGCTCAGGTTTCTGCCAACAAGCGTTTTTCTATCGGTAAGCAGTTGGGTATAATCTGCATCATCAACTAATACTTTCATGCCGCAGGCGGCTTTAAAACTGTTCTGTGCCTTTATGGGGTTAATGCGGATGAGTTTATACAACAGCTCCCAGGCGGGTTTCTCGGTAATAAAATGATGCTCGTTATCGCTGCTGAGCGATGCATTGTAAGCCGACTGCGTTACACTTATACATAGCCTGGCTGCAATTAAATAATACAGCAATTCAAGCTCCTGCTGTGTAAGCGGGTACCCCCCGTTATAGCCCTTCACCACCATAGTAGCGGCCTGTAAAGGCTCAGCACTGTTAAGCATGGCATAAGTGCAGGCAACCGCAACATTGTTAATAAGGGCAGTATATACCATATCGCCAAAATCAATAAGGCCACATACGGTGTTGCCGTTCACCAGCACATTATAATCATTAGCATCATTGTGGGCGTAGGCATGCCTTAACGATGCCAGCACAGGGAGAACCTCCGTTTCAAACTGCAGCAAAAAATACCCTGCTATGCGCCTGCGCTCATGGCTTGTTATACAGTGCAGTTTGTAGTTGGCATCGGTGGCGGTGCTAATATCCCAGGTGTAATGCCTGTGCATGGCCGGGTGCGAAAAATCTTTTAAGGCTTCATCCATCTGGCCCAAAAAACGGCCCAGGTCAAGGTGCAGGGCATCGCTGCGCAGGGGGGCATCTACCCAAAAAACACCTTCCAGAAACGATAGTATGCGCAGGTAATAATTTTTGCCTTCTATTACCAGGGTGGTAAGTTCTATGCCTTCTGTATTTAACACAAACTGTTGCAGCCGGTTTGCTACAGCACTTTTTGCCAGGTGGTTTATAATACGCACTTGGGCATCTAAAAAATGCAGGCCATGCTCATCTGTTGCCACTTTAAAAATGTACTTTTCACCATCGCTGCCTGTAAGCAAAAAATTTTGCTCATCATAGCCATTCAATGCTTTGGCAATAACGGCTAACCCGTAGTGCTTTTTTGCAAGCTGCTGTATATCGTTCTCTAAAAATGTCATGGCAATTTTTTTGTAACCGGTTTAAGCGTAAAGCTATACGTATAATTTTTATAAGGCAACGTATATTGCTGGTGGGTTTTAGCCCCCCAACTGTTATCGCCACCAACCCCCATTTGCTTAAAATCAATATTCCACCAAATAAGGTCATCGTTGTACATGGAGCCGCCGTGATTATTTTCCGGTGCATTACGGTCAAAATCCAGGCGGTTCATATCAAAATGCAAAACACCGGTACTTAGCAGCGGCTCGCCAACGGCACTTAAACCAAGCCCCGTTTTGTTTTGCAGCGCCATCCACCTCACCTCTGTAC
>CAZRDD010000349.1:0-5735 GCA_964598675.1 uncultured Parafilimonas sp. | reverse complement strand
AACATTCCCAATCCAGCAATCATCTTGTTTGTTGTAGTAAAAATTACCCACATCAGGTATATAAAAACCTCTCCTTGATTCTTTTTTAAAGAAAATCGACATAACAAAATTTTCAAAATAAAAGTAATAATTTTTGATGTGTAAAATTGTATAGGTATACATCGAAAATGGAAGATTGGAAAAGGTTTTAAGGAACCCGTCTTTAGTAGTGAGGGACCGCTAAAATAATTCAATTGCAATTGTTGATGGTTGAGTTAGCAGGCTAAAATACTCATGCTTTGGTAAACCAATTCGTGTAATTCGCCAAAATTCGTGTTATACCCAATCCGCCTAATTCTTCTCCAATGCCTGCAATATTTTTCTGCCCCTGCTTTTAAAGGCAGGTGTTTCACTATCCCAGAGGGTTTTTATAATCAGGGCCAGTTCCTGTTTAATATCCGGGTATTGTGCAGAAAGATTATACAGGGTGGTAAGCGAGAAGGCTTTTATAGCCGCCGGGGTGCCGGGCTTTTCAATAAAGGCAAAGCAGGCATTCATTACATCAGCATGGTAGGCTTCGGGTATGCTGATGGCTTCCAGCACGCGCACGCTGTTGCGTATAACGGCATTGTTTACATCGGCACGGGTAAGCTGCTCCACCAGGTTTTTAATGTACGGTTCAATAAGCTGTGGTTTGGCCCTGGCTGCCCAGCTAACACTCCAGGCCGCACGTTGCGCCACACGGTAGTCGTTGCTTAAAAAGCAATCCATCAGTTGTTTAAAATGCTTGGGCGAGGCACAGGCGTAGTTTGTTATTTCATCAGCATCAGCCTTCAGGTAAAGTTTTTCCTTCAACAGTTCTTCGCGTATGTTCATAGCGGCAGGTGTTGTTGCTGTTTTTTGTTCTGTGTTTTTTGTTCAGGTATTGTTACAGTATGTTTGGCCATCCTGTTTTTGCGTGGGCTGCGTTTATTGTTATGCTTTGCACGCTTTATAAGTATCCATTTACATTAATTCCGAACAATAAACACTTGCGCTTTTGTTAACCCAGCACCGGGAACACAAAACATAAAACCCAAAATCCTGAACAGTAAAACGCAGAATCCGGCAACCAGTAACCTGCAACCGATTTACCGCGCCGGTTTTTTAGGCATCACCGCTTTAGGCTGCACGGCAGCTGGTGTTTGCTGTGACCCTTGTGGTTTAGGTTGTGCAGGTGGCTGGCCGGGGTATTGGCTTTCGGGCGCAATATCCTGCGGCTTAATGTTACGCGGTATGGTGTCGCCATAAGCACCGCCGTTGTTACCATCCTGGTTTTCAGGGGCAATGTTTTCCGGCAGGGTGTTTATCCAGCTTTGGTCAAAATCACCCGTCATAACATCTGGCTTAACAAAAGTGCTTTTGGTATCTAATACAAGGTTTTTATCGTTAGATGCTTTGCTGTAGAAATAGGCCCATATAGGCAGCGCGAGGGAGGAACCCTGGCCAATATCGGTGCTGTTAAAACGGATGAACCTGTCGTCGCAACCCGTCCAGGCACCGCAAAGCAACTGGGGGGTGTAGCCAATAAACCAGGCATCACTGTTATCGTTGGTGGTACCGGTTTTACCGGCAATTTCGCCATCAACCCCATAGCCCCATATGCGGCGGCCGGTGCCGTACTGCATTACGCCCTGCATCATGTTTATAACGGAGTAGGCTGTAACATCGCTTATCACCTCCTTGCGCTGCGGTACATAGTTTTGCAGGGTGTTGCCATCTTTATCTTCAATGCGGGTAATGTACAGCGGTTTAACCGTGTAGCCCCTGCCGGGGAACATGCTGTATGCCTGCATCATTTCAGTAAGCGAAATTTCGGCACTGCCTATGGCTATGGATGGGTAGGCCGGTATCTGGCTCTGCACGCTGCAATCCCTCAAAAAGTCAATAAACCTTTTGGCCCCTTTGCCGCCATCGCCCAACTGCTTCATAATATACGCTGTGGCACAGTTTCGGCTAAGCGCCAGCGCCTCGCTCATTGGCATGGTTTGCCCTGTACAAGTGGTTGAGGTGGCAGGCACCAGGCCGTAGCCTTTAAAATCCTGCTGCTCATCCACCACCATGCTGTTGGGCGTAAAGCCTGCTTTTTCAATAGCCAGGCTGTACAGCAGCGGTTTAATGGTACTGCCCACCTGGCGCTTTGTGTTTATGTTAACGTGGTCGTACTTAAATGTTTTAAAATCAATGCCACCTACCCAGGCTTTCACCTCGCCGCTCAGCGGGTCCATGGCCATAAAACCGGCCTGCAGCATCTGGCGGCAGTACTTAATACTGTCGTAAGGGCTCATTAAGGTATCGGTTATGCGGTTGTTGTTCCAGGCAAACACTTTCATGTGTGTTTTAACCATAAAGGTTTTGCGCAGTTCATCATCCTCCAGCCCCTCTTTTTTACCGGCGCGCCAGCGTTCACTTTGTTTCATGGCCGCTTCCAGCACGTTTTTGTAGTTGTTCCAAACGGTACCGGTTTTTATATTTTCCTGCTGGTTTAATATTTTCTGCATGTAAGCCATGTGCTTGGCCACGGCTTCTTCGGCATACAGTTGCATGCGGGGGTTAAGGGTGGTGTAAATTTTAAGGCCATCGCGGTACAGGTCGTAACTGCTGCCATCGGCTTTTTTATGTTCCTTGCACCATTTTTTAAGCTCTTCGCCCAAAATCATCCTGAAGTAGGGGGCCAGGCCTGCTGTTTCATCCAGCTTGCGGTACATGCTAATATCGTTGGGTATGCGCTTAATACTGTCGGCCTGCACGTCGGTAAGTTTTGCATTGCGCTGCATCTGGTTAATTACCACATTGCGCCTGTCAAGTGCCCTTTTGGGGTTGCGGCGAGGGTTGTACAGCGATGGGGCATTAACCATACCTACCAGCATAGCAGCTTCCTGTATGTTAACACGGTCGGGCTCTTTGTTGAAAAATGTTTTAGAGGCATTGCGTATGCCAAAAACATTATCGCTAAAGGCAACGGTGTTAAGGTACAGGGCCACAATTTCGTCTTTGGTAAAATTGCGTTCCAGCTTTACGGCTATGATTGATTCTTTTAGTTTTTGTATGCTGCGTAAAAATATGTTTTTGGTATCCCAATGGTTGGTAAACAGGTTTTTAGCCGTTTGCATGGTTATGGTACTGGCACCGCCATGTGTACCCAAAAACAGTATGGAAGATGCCAGCCTGCGGGTATCAATACCGTTATGCTCGTAAAAGCGTTCATCTTCGGTGCTTACCAGCGCCTGGATGATGTACGGGCTTATGTCCTTATAGTTCACATTCAGCCTGTCCTGCAGGTAATATTTACCCATAATGGTGCCATCATCAGCATATACCTGGCTGGCAAGCGAGGCACTGGGGTTTTGCAGTTCTTCAATAGAAGGCATTTTACCCAGCAGGCCCCAGTTGGCCAGCAGTATTATCAATATAAATAAAGCCAGCCCGGCAAAAAAGGTGCGCCACAAAATTTTAACTGCTTTAGTCATGCTAAGGGCAATTTAAACGTTTTAAAGTTACAGGATGATAAAGCACACAAACAGCATACCACAAAAACAATCCGCGTACGAAAGTAGAGCAACTAATTAACATGCAGTATTAAACGGCCACTGTTTAATAAAATTTTGTGTTGCAGCATTAAATTGCTTTACACAATAAAAGCCATTTAAATTGCACCCAAATGCAGGGGATTAGCTTTTAGGTATCAGGCAGAACTTCCTTTGGCAAATGCCCGGGCCGCTGCATTTTTGATACCCACCTGAATATACCAAGCCCTGCAAGCAGCACTGCAAGGCACATAGCAAGCTGTATGCCGTTTGGCCTGATGGCCCACAAGGCCCCAAAAAACTGTATTACCAGTATAATGGTTAAAAAATTGGCACCGGCTTTACGCGGTGCTTTGTTTATTACGTAGGCACCCAGCGGGGCAAAAATGGCTACAAAGGGTACGCATACCAGCCACATTTCAAATGACTGGGTATTAAAATCTTTAACAACCCCGGCATGTATAAAAAAGCCCAGCAGCGTTTCTAAGGTCATGATGATTACAGAAGAGGGTACAGCAACTTTCTCGTTTATGCGGTAATAAATCGTCATAAAACAAAAAGAGAAAATGTTGATGCCAGTACCAAATATGGATGAAATGATGCCCCCTATAAACCCAAGCATGATGAGACGGCCCATATCCGACCGGGTAAACCTTACAATACTGTTGAAAAACACCCTGTTTTTTTTGCGGTTCTCATTCCAAAGCACCAGGGCAAAACTTAACCATAACGATACAAAAAACAGCTTTGCCACCGGCGGCGAAATTAGCGGTACAATATACCATGTGCCTGCGGCCAGGCCAAAAATACCCCCAAGCGTAACAAACTTAATGTAGTTCCATTCTACTTTTATTTTAAGGCTTAATATAAGCAGGCTGGCAGATGTCATGCCAATACTTTGTATAGCAAAAGCAAAATTACGGGCTACTGGTGGTGGAATTTTAAGGTACAAGGTAAAAATGGGGTATGCAATGGCTGCGCTGCCCTCCGGGCTTGAGCCTGCAATAAACGAACCAAATATCATGGTAACCAGGGCATAGGTATGTTTTGTAAACAAATAAAAACTGCTGGTATTAATCATGTAAAAACACCAGCAACTTATTACCGTAATTAAAAAGATCAGGTATGGCCAGGGTAGTTTTTTAAATTTCATTGGTTTGTAGGCAGGTTAGTGCTTTTTTAATACTTTAATTGTAAATTTAGCAGCATTTCACTTCTTTTGTTAAACATAATTTCCGCAATATTATATTAAACCACTAAACACCCGTAAAAGGGATAACGCTGTATGGAAAACATAGAACAATTGCTACTTGAAAATCAAAAAACCATTATCGGTAACCAGCAGATACTTATTAACAACCAGGATAGTATTCTCGGTAACCAGGATGCCATTAAAGGCAATCAAAAAAGTATTCTTGGTAATCAGGATGCTTTACTGGGTAACCAGGGAGATATAAAAGCCAATCAGGCATCGCTGCTGGGTAACCAGGAGGTTATAAAAGAAAACCAGGTTAACATACTTGCAAACCAGGGCGAGTTACTGGGTAACCAGGGAGATATAAAAGCCAATCAGGCATCGCTGCTGGGTAACCAGGAGGTTATAAAAGAAAACCAGGTTAACATACTTGCAAACCAGGGCGAGTTGCTGGGCAACCAGGGCGAAATTAAGGCCAACCAGTCTTCTTTACTTGGTAACCAGGAAGTTATAAAAGAAAACCAGGTTAACATACTTGCAAACCAGGGCGGTTTGCTGGTAAACCAGGGCGAAATTAAGTCCAACCAGTCTTCCTTACTTGGTAACCAGGAGGTTATAAAAGATAACCAGGCAAGTATTTTAAGCAACCAAAAACAGATTATTGATAACCAGGTAACCCTTAACGTGGTGCTTCAATCGCAGGCATACATTTTAAATTTTGTAAAGAAAATTGCAGGCCAGGAAGAAACGCTGGCAGAAACTACGCAATTTTTAGAGCAGTTGAAGGCCCGTGCCTATGCCGAGCTGCAAGCCGGTGCGTAACATGCCTGGCAAGGCTTAAAGATAATTGGTTAGCCTGCCTGGCTACAGCCCTGTTATACAAAAAATGTATAACAGGGCTTTTTGTTTGTGCAGTGGTCAGCAATTGTGTACTGGCGGTGTTTTATTGTTTAGCAGGGTATGCTATACTTTTTGTTAGCGTAAAACCGTTTTTC
>CAZRDD010000348.1:0-5773 GCA_964598675.1 uncultured Parafilimonas sp. | reverse complement strand
GCTGCTGGCTATTTTGCTGGCTGTTATTACACCGGTAAGGCCCTACCTTATACAGCTAACCGTTAACAATGCCACCCATAACAGCACCGCAATGCCTGCCGTGTTAAAATGGTTTTTATTAGGTACCCCAGTTACAACCGCAGGCCAGTTTATTTATGTAATTACGGTGTTGCAGGTAGTATTGCTGTTGCTTGAAACCGCCATGCGGTTTTTATTTACCTTTTTAACCTCGTGGCTGGGGCAAAGCGTGGTAAGGGATATGCGCGTTACGGTGTACAGTAAAATAATGGGCCTAAACCTGCGCCAGTTTGATACCACCCCCATAGGCACGCTTACCACCCGCACCATAAACGATATTGAGAGTATAAACGATATTTTTTCAGACGGGCTGATACCCATTATTGCCGACCTGCTGAGCATTATTGTAATTTTTGTGGTAATGTTCTGGACCAACTGGCAATTAACCCTGGTAAGCTTTATACCCATCCCCTTTTTACTGTTGGCCACGTATTATTTTAAAAACAGTGTAAATAAAAGCTTTATAAAAGTGCGCAATGCCGTGGCGGCGCTTAATGCTTTTGTGCAGGAGCATATTACAGGCATGCACGTGGTACAGGCTTTTGCCGCAGAAGAAAGGGAGTTTGAAAAGTTTAAAAAAATTAACCGCGAACACCGTAACGCCAATATAAAGTCAATTTTTGCGTACTCTGTATTTTTCCCGATTGTTGAAATAGTGCTGGCGGTTTCTATGGGTTTACTGGTTTGGTGGCTTGCCCGTGTAGCGGGTTACAATACAGCCAAAGACCAAAACCTGGCGGGCGAGCTGGTTGCCTTTATAATGTACCTTAACCTTATTTTTAGGCCGCTGCGGGTAATAGCCGATAAGTTTAACGTGTTGCAAATGGGTATGATAGCTGCTGAAAGGGTTTTTAAGGTGCTTGATAACGAAGACATTACTGCCGATACTGCCAACCCTGCCCCTGCAACTTTGAATAACCCTGTAAAAGGTGAAATTGAATTTGACCACGTATGGTTTGCCTATACGGGCGAAAACTATGTGCTGAAGAACATAAATTTTACCATAAAAGCGGGCGAAACTGTTGCGTTGGTAGGCCACACCGGCAGCGGTAAAACATCTATCATAAGCCTGCTTAACCGGCTGTACCACATACAAAAAGGCGCCATTAAGGTGGACGGCATTAATATTAACGATTATGCCCTGGATAAGCTGCGTGGCAGCATTGGGGTTGTGCTGCAGGATGTTTTTCTGTTTTCAGGCTCGGTGATGGATAATATTACCCTGCGCAACCCTGCCATAAGCAAGGAGCAGGTAATTGAGGCCGCCAAAATAATAGGGGTACACAATTTTATTATGCAACTGCCCGGCGGTTATAGTTTTAATGTAATGGAAAGGGGTAATACCCTTAGCATGGGGCAGCGGCAGCTTATTTCTTTTATACGGGCGTTGCTGTACAACCCATCGGTACTGATATTGGATGAAGCCACCTCCTCCATTGATACGGAAAGCGAATTGCTGATACAACATGCTATTGATACCCTTATTTCCGGCAGAACATCTATTGTTATTGCCCACAGGCTATCTACCATACGCAAGGCCAATAAAATAATTGTGCTTGATAAAGGCGAGATACAGGAAGCCGGTACACATGAAGAACTGCTTGCCCTTGGCGGGTTTTACAGCAAGTTGCATAACATGCAGTTTGATAAAAAGAAGGTTGCAGTAATATAAAACAACGGGCAGTTTACTTGCCTGCCACCGCACAATGTCAGGTTGTCTTTTATGCCATGTTAATCTTGCTGCACCAGTTTTTCAGGACACCTACAAAGCGGTAATTGTAAACTCTGTACGCCTGTTTTTTGCCCGGCCCTCTTCTGTGCTGTTATCTGCAACTGGTTTTGAAGCACCATAGCCTTTCCAGGTTAAGCGCTTGGCATCAATGCCTTTGCTTATTAAATAACCAGCTACTGCCTTTGCCCTGTTTGTTGAAAGCACAATGTTATCAGCATCTTTACCAATATTATCAGTATGCCCGCTTATTTGTACAGCAATGGCCGGGTTATCCGTCATAAGTTGCGCCAGTTTATCAAGCTCCGTAATGCTTACCGGCTGTAGCTGGAACGATTTTAACTCAAACTGTATGTTTTTCAACGCAACGGTGGAGTTTAATGCGATGGGCTGCAGCTGTATATTTTTTTCGTAAGTGGTATCAGCCGGTTTATCTTTCAATGCAAAAGCATCGCTGTAAAACAGGTACCCCTTGCGGTTTACGGTAAACGTATAGTTTTTGCCTTCGGGCAGGGTAATAAAATAAAAACCGGTTTCGTCTGTTTGTAGTTTTGTTACCATACGGCCAGGCCCCGCAGTGCTGGAGTCTTCCGCCAGTTCTACAGAGCAGGGTATGCTTTTATGGGTTAAGGCATCGGTAACATAGCCTTTTACATACAAGGTTTTTATGGGGCGGTATTCCTTAGGCAACTCAAACTTATACAGGTCAAGCCCTCCTCTGGTATCGGCCCTGTCGCTGGCATAATACGCCGAAACGCCGTCTGACGCCACAAAAAGACTTCCTTCGTTTTCAATGGTGTTAATAGGGTAACCCAGGTTTTGGGGTACGCCCCACTTGCCATTTACTTTGCGGGTAACATAAATATCGGTACCACCATAGCCCGGCAAACCGTTAGAGGTAAAATACAGCGATTGGTTATCGGCATGTATGCAGGGGGCCAGTTCGTCGCCCTTGGTATTAATGTTTGGCCCCATGTTTTCGGCAGGTGTCCACTGGCCATTGGGTTTGCGGTAGCTAACATACAGGTCCTTGCCACCATAGCCCCCCGGCCTGTTGCTGCTAAAGTAGAGCGCATTTTTATCGGGGCTGAGGCTGGGGGAACTCTCCCAAAACTCTGTATTAATACTGTACCCTAAATTAACCGGCTCGCTCCAGCCGGTGGGGGTGTTGTAAGAGATAAAGAGGTCAAAATCGCCATCGCCCTTTCCGGGAAAATTACCTGCAAATATCAGCCACTCACCATCCTGCGATATATTAATGCCCCCTTTTGAGGGTTCGATATTAATACTTCCATCAATCTTTTTCCACCTGCTGTAACCGTTTTTGTGCAGGGTACTTTGTATAAAATCTTCGCGTATGCCCTCGCCCCGCCGGGTAAAAACAAAGGTGCTGTCGTCTATGGTAAAAGATGGATAGTATTCATCCTGTGTGGTGTTAATACTGTCGCCCAGGTTTTGCGGCGAAAAGGTGTAATTGCCCGATGGGTGCTGTTGTGCATATTGCAGGGCAAATGTGTAACAGTTTTTACGGTACTGGCCGCTTTTTATGCTGTTTACGCCAAGGTTGGGCAGGCTTAAAAAGTCGTTGACGGCCAGCAGCGCATCATCAAAACGGCCCAGGGCTGCAAGGTCAATGGAATAAGGCAACTCGTAATATCTAAAGTAGGCACTGTCTTTACTGTGGGCCAGTTCGTAGTAGTCAACGCATTTTTTGTACTCTTTCAGCTCTGCATACACTCCCGCCAGCGACAGGTAGGCATCTACGTAACCGGGATAATACTCAATAGCCTTTCCCAAAAGCGGTATAGCATCCCTTATAAGGCCATCGCGCAGTTGCAGCATGGCTTTATCGTAGGCATCCTGTGCTTTTTTGTTAATATTCTCCGGGTTATATGTTTGAGCTTTTACTGTAGTGGCAGCCAGCAGCAACACTAATAAAAATACGTTTTTCATGCAAAAGGCAAGTTCGCAAAAAGGGTGTAATATGGGTGTTAAAGTTTTTTTGTCAATTGTTTACTAAGGGGTTGCAGGGCATAAATGGAGGCTGTTTATATAGTTAAACCTGCAATATGCCTGCGCTTACATAAAGCAAAAAGAACTTATTCTTAAAAGATGAACCGGGTTTTGCCCGCCGGATGTAACTGTTTACTTTTGCGGCCGCAATACAATACAACATGGGCATAAGGGATAAACAGAAGATTATTATGGAGAAAGGGGCAACCGGGCTAACCAGGTGGATTGGCTCTACCGCCTCGGTTTTACTGCATACGGCCATATTCATCATTGCATTTGTATTGCCTTCCATTGGCTGGGTAAGCTTTGAGCGGATGTTGCTGGTGCTCACCACCATTGTATCGCTCGAAGCCATATACCTATCCATATTCATACAGATGTCCATCAACATGAACAATCAAAAAATTGAAACCATACAGGAAGACATTGAAGAACTGGGAGAAGATATAGAAGAGATTGGGGAAGATATTGAGGAAATTGGCGAAGGCATAGAAGAGATTGGGGAAGACATTGAGGAGATACAGAAAGATGTAGATGAGATACAGGAAAATGTTGATGAAATTCAGGAGGATGTGGTAGAGATACAGGAAGAGGTGGATGAAATGCAGGAAGAAACCGAAGAAGAAATAAACAACGAGAAAAAGGAAGCCGAAATATTACTCTCCATACAGGCCACCCTGCTGCACCTGCAAAGGGAGATTGAACAATTAAAGGTTGCTAAGTAGGGGTGAGGAAAGGCTGTAATGCCATAACGGTGCAATTAATTTCCTAGCTTAATAGTTGGGCCGTATTAGCTGATATTAGCAGATTTTCAAAGAGGCTGTCTCAAAAGTAAAAGTAGAGGCAGCCTTTATTTTTTTGGAAAAAAAATCAGAAAAAGTATTTCGCCAATTTTTTGCCAGGATTTAATGTTTAGCAGCACTCAAAAGAGCGTTTCAGCCTTAATAATAGCAGATAAATGCCGCTTTTTGCTGTTTATCAGGCAGCTTTCTTTCTTAAGTTGTGTGCCAGTGCCAACAGGCTAGTTTCTACATTTACTTTTTCAAGCCCTCTTAGCATAAACCGCTTAAAGTTGTGGTTATGCTTAATATTGGCAAACACAGGTTCGGTATCAAAGCAGCGTTGCTTGCGTTTTTGTATGCCTGCCGGGCTTTTTAAAAGTTCATTTGCCTTGGTTTTGAGCCGGTTGAGATTATGGTTGACCTCTATTACCCTGTTACCCGCTGCTTTGTGGCAAGCCCCCTTTAGCGGGCAGTTATTACAGTTTTTGGCTGCATAGCGGGTGATGGTTTGTTTAAAACCGGAACTGGTTGTTCTGAAGTAAGTACCTGCATTATCCATTTGCTGGCCCATCGGGCAGTAATAATAATCCTTTTGTTCATTGTAATACAACTTGTCTGCGCTAAAAGGTTTTTTACTTTCCAGCAGTTCGCTTTGCTGCCTGTCAAAATAATTATGTTTTACATACCCGGTAATGTTACCCGCTTCCATCCATTGGTAATTCTCTTCACTGCCATAACCTGCATCAGCAGTGATGCTTTCAGGTTTTTGGCCATAACTGTTTTCCAATTGTGCCACATGCTCAATAAGGGTGTTGGTATCGGTGGTGTTTTGATGGATACTGTAAGAGGCGATGTACTGGTTGCTGGTGCTTACCTGTACATTATAGGCAGGTTTTAACTGGCCGTTTTTCATATGGTCTTCCTTCATCCGCATAAAGGTGGCATCAGGGTCTGTCTTGCTGTAACTGCGCCGCTGTTCTCCCATGATTTCTTCCTGCCGTTCATACCTGTCGAGGGCTTCGGGCCACTGCTTTTTTGCATAGTTCAGCTTTTGCTTCACCTGTTTAGGCACTTCCTTGTCTTTGAGGGCTTCATTTATTTTGTCTATTGCCAGGCGAACCTTCTGAGCATCAATCTTATCAAAGCCGGAAGGGTCTGTGTCATCCATCTC
>CAZRDD010000347.1:0-5785 GCA_964598675.1 uncultured Parafilimonas sp. | reverse complement strand
GTGTATTGTAACGCCACTAACCACCCCGTTCGTTTTTAACAGGCTGGTAACCTTGCAGTAATTTATTACGGCAGCGCCATGCAGCACGGCAGTTTTGGCAAGTTCAGTTGCCAGCCTTGCATCGTCAAACTGGCCATCATAATATAAAATGCCCCCGGCCAGTTTACCGGCATCAATACCCGGCAGGTACTGGGTTGCTTGTTTTTTATTTAATACTTTGGTTTTGCCAATGCTTAATGTACCCGAAAGTACATCGTACAACATTAAACCAAAGCCGTAATAAAACTTCTGCCAAAGGCTGTACACCGGTATAACAAAAGGCAGCGAAGTAGTGAGATGCGGCGCATTTTTTAGTAAATACCCCCGCTCCCGCAGGGCTTCCATCACCAGCTTAATATTGCCCTGCGCCAGGTAACGCACCCCGCCATGCACCAGTTTGGTAGCGCGGCTGCTGGTGCCTTTGGCAAAGTCGTATTGCTCCACCAGCAAAGTTTTGTAGCCCCGGCTGGCAGCATCTACTGCTGCACCCAGCCCGGTAGCGCCCCCCCCAATTACCACAATATCCCATACATCTACCCCCTTAAGCTGTTGCAACATGTATTGCCTGTTCATTCCGGTTGTTTTACTAATCTTCCGCTAAATATATAATTTCTTTTAAAGAACAAGGGTTACAAAATTGTTGCGGCAATTAAATAGTGCAGTTAACTGTAAACGATTACATAAATAATTTGCCATGCAGGTATAACAGTAATTGGTATTGACCCCCGTTGGCAGGCCATGAGTATGTAAGCACATGTTATTTATGCGGCAACTGGTCCTTACGTATAAGGAAGGAGAACGTATTAAAATTAAAAACAACGGCATCTTTTGCAAAACCGAAGCCTGCATCTGCGGCGTTTAAGCCGGGTGCTTTTCCGCTTATTACATCATCAAAAGCATTTTTCCAGGCAGTTAACTGCGTGGGTTGTGCAATGGGTGTATTGTGGGAGGTATACAGCGTTTTTAAACCAGGCTGCAATGCGGCCAGTTTGGCCACGGTGTTTGCATAGTTCTGCAGGTTGGTACCATCGGCAAAAAGCCATATAGTGGCTTCGTAAAACGTATCGCCGGTAAACAAATAACCATTTTGCTTATCCAGCAGGGCTATGGCATCAGGGGTGTGGCCGGGTGCAGCAACTACCTCCAACTCGCGTCCGCCACGTTGTATTATATAGCCATCCGCCACAAACCTGCTTATGCTGAAGGGGCGGGTGTGGTAAGCAGCAGTATCTTTATTAGGCAGTTTATCAAGGCAAATTGCGGCAGGGGTTACCTCCTCTTTAACCTCGCTGTGCGGCCAGCCATGGGCAGCATTGTGAATGGTATAAGGCGTATTAAGCGCCAGTATATTGGTAAACTCAGCGTTGCCGCCAATATGGTCAAAATGGGTATGCGAATTTAATACTGTAACTGGCAGATTGGTTAGCTGCTTTACTATGGCAGAAATAGTATCCAGGCCCATACCGGTATCAAAAAGCAATGCACTGTCTTTACCGGTAATAAGGTAGGATATTACTTCCTCAAAATTATACGGCTCAACTATGGCATATACGCCCGTGCCAACATTGTATACTTTAAACCAGGTGCTTTTAACGGGTACCTCAGTAAGGGTGGTTAACTGCGGCCGTAATTGTTGATTGCACCAAGTAGCTGTTTTTTGGGGCGCAGTATTGCATGCCATAAGTGCTGTATAAATAAGTGAGGCAATAAACAACCTTTTTGTCATACCCTGAAAATACAACTAAAACCTTAAGTATTAATTATGTAAGGCATTTTATTATTAATGTTATAATATTAAGGCAATAGCCTTGCTAATGCCAAAAAGTTAGCTGCCTTTAAAAGTAAGTACCAGTTTAGTACCCTTGTCAACTTCACTTATCATATCAACCCCACCGCCCAATGCCTCCATTTGCGATTTTACCATATACAACCCAAAGCCTTTACTAGCCGGGTGGTTATGAAAGCGCTGGTCAAGGCCAAAAAGCCGGTCTTTATACCGCTTAATATCTATACCCAGGCCATTGTCTTCAAAAATAAGCACAGGTTTATCGCCATCGGTTTTGGACGTTACGGTAATGGTGAGCTGCCGTTTTGGCGACCTGTATTTAACCGCGTTGGTGATAAGGTTTAAAAAGATGCTTTCCATATACACCTTGTTAAAGGTGATTGCGGGGCATAAGGAAAAATCAAAGTGAATATCCGGTTTGTTGGCATCAATCATTAGCTGAATCTGGCTAAGCACCTTTTCCATTACATTATTTAGAATAATGGGTTCCTGCTGTATTGAAAGGTTGTCTTTTATGGTAAGCACTTTCAGCAGGTCGTTCACGGTTTCGTTAAGTAAAAAGGTTGATGTTTTAAACCCTTTTAAAAGTTCGGCCAGTATGCGGTCATCCACAGGCATATCATCAATAAGGCTTACTAAGCCAACCAGGTTTGAAAGTGGCGCCCTTAGGTTGTGAGAGGTGATGTATGAAAAATGCCGCAGGTCTTTATTGTTTTGCGAAAGTTCAAGTATAAGTTGCTCGCGCTCCTGCTCTTGCTGTTTGTGGGCGGTAATATCCTGAAAATAGCCGTACCAAACAACGCTGCCGTCGTCTTTTTGCTCGGGGTGGGCCGATACTTTGTGCCATAATATTTTGCCATCGGCCGTAACAATGCGGTAATCAATATCCCAGTTCTTTAATTTATCGCGGGATTCAAATAGTGATTGCTTAAACAGGTTTTTGTCATCGGGGTGCACTTGCGAAAAGCCCAATAAAACATTTTCCTGAAGTTTGGCTGGTGTAACATCTGGCATAACACTGGTTATACCTGTGCTTACAAACTCAAAAGACATTTTATCATCTGCTGTCATTTTAAACTGGTAAATGGCAACAGGCAACTGGTCGGTAAGTTTTTGAAGCAGTTCGTGGCTTTGCTTTAAGGCCAGCTGCGTACGCTTGCTCTCCGTAATATCAATGTACGAGCCAAACATGCGCACGGGTTGCCCATTTTCATCGTAAATCATATTGCCCGTAAATGCCACATTAAATAGGGTGCCATCCATTTTGCGGCCTATGCCTTCCCCTGTTTCAAACCCTTTTGTATGTAAAGCTTCAATAGTTTTATAAATTCCCTTGCCTTCAAAAACATCAGCAAGTGTTTTGCCCAAAATATCCGATTTGGTTAAGCAGCCCCACATTTTACATAATGCATCGTTGGCGTAAATTACGGTACCATCCAAATCAGTCATACCAATACCGCTGATGGCAGATGAAAGTGCTTTTTCCTTCAGGCCAAGTTCTTCTTCGGCCTTTTTATTTTCAATTATATTGGTAAGTATAATTTTAGCCCGTTCTATAGATTGTTGTTCTGCTACCGAAATATTACGCACAGTTTGGTGGTAAATGGCAAAGGTACCCAGCAGGTTTTGGTTTGAATCGATAATCGGGTGGCTCCAGCAGGCTTTTAACTGGTAACGTGCGGCAAGTGCGCGATAATCCTTCCACAACACATCTGTCTCAATGTTTGATACAATTACGTTTTCCCTTGTATAGGCTGCCGTACCGCAGGAGCCATTGCCACTTTCAGCATCAAGCCCTTCAATTGCATTGGTATACGCTTCAGGCAGGTGGGGAGATGACCAGTTGTATAATTTGCCCTCTTTTAGTTTTAAAACAGAACATAACATATCCGGGTGTACACGCTGAAGCCCATTCAAAAGCTTTTCAATAATGCTTTCAATCGTATTTTGTTTGTTGTTGAAAAACCGCCAGATGTCTTTTTCTAATGCATCAATTTTTTCCTGCCTTTTTATTTCGCTTATGTCGTTTGCAATGCCATACACACCAGTAATAATACCATCAACTATAATGGGCAGTACGGTAATTGCTACCAGCAATACCCGCCCTGTTGCAGTAACCACATTGGCTTCAAACTGTTGCGTATTGCCATTTTTAGCCGCTTCAAAATGCATTTGCATTGTAGAGGCATCGTTTGCAATGGCAAAATGGGTAAAATTTAACGTGAGCACTTCCTCAACAAACATTTCTGTTTTTTCGGCAAATACATTGTTGGCACTGGTAAAATTGCCATCCAGGTCTAAAGAAAATACAGCAGCAGGGTTTTGGTAAAAAAGCGATTGGTACACCTGCTTGGCGGTTTCTAATTCGCGCAGGTTTTTTTTATCATCGGTAACATCTTTAAAAACGCCAAACAGCTTTTGGGGTATGCCTTTTTCATCATATTCAGCATTGCCATAAATCATTACATTCCTCACTTCACCGTCCGGCCTTATAATTTTTGATTCTAATTGGTTAGATGAAAGTTTGTTTTTCAAACCATGTTCAATCCAACTGCTGTAACGCAGTTTTTCTTCACCCGGCAGGTAGGTGTCAAGGTCTCCAAATTTTACATCCAGGCTGTGAGGGACAAGGCCAAGCATCCTGTATAACTCACCAGACCATATTACATTTTTGGTAATAAAGTCAACCTCGGCGCTGCCTATCTGTGCTATGCTTTCGGCCCGTTCAAGCAATTTTTGCACCTGCAATATTTTTTCCTCGGCTTTTTTTCTCTCCGTAATGTCCTGCATTACGCCAAATATTTTTTCTGGTACATTGTTCTCATCAATAATACCTATGCCATACACATACAAGTTTCTTACTTCGCCATCGGCCCTTATTATGCGTGTTTCAATATTTGCAGAATGTACTTTTTGAGTAATGTTACCGTAAAACCAGGTTAAGTATTTTTCTTTATCATCGGGGTGTAAAAACGATACAAAGGCTTCTGCAGTAGGCTCAATACTGCCAGGGGCCAAGCCCAGTATCCGGTAAAATTCATCGCTCCATTTTCGTTCGCCGGTTATAAAGTTTATTTCTATACTTCCTGTGCTGGATATTGCTTCCGCCTGGGTTAAAAGGTTTTGGGTATGCAGCAGCTCTTTTTCAAATGCTTTTCTTTCGGTAATATCAAAACTTATGCCCAGCAGCCCCTTAATGGCACCGGCATCATCCCTAAGAGGTATTTTGGATAATAAAAACCAGCGCTCGCTGGCATCATTTCTTTTAACAAGAAACTCCTGGTTAAAAACAGGGTTGCCAGAGCGGAATATCTGCTGGTCTGCATCTACAAATGCTTTTGCTGCCTCGTAGGGGTACAGCGCATAATCATCCTTGCCTAAAACTTCAGCTTCGCTGGAGGCACCCATAAACTCGTACTCCGAGCGGTTTACCAATACTTTTCTTGATTGAAGGTCTTTTATATAAATATTTACTGGCAGGTTATCAATCAACGTTCTCAGCAGGTTTCTCTCTTCTTTCAGCAGCAATTCCGCTTCCTTTTTGGCTGTAATATTTTGCACCTGCGAAACAAAATGCTTGATATTTCCTTCTTTGTCTCTCACTAATGAAGAGGATACATATACCCATAAAATGTGCCCATCTTTATGAAACACCCTTTTCTCTAATTGGTAGCTGCTGCGTTTTTTTTCTATTAAGTCCTGTTTAAGTGCCATTTGGATTACAAGGTCGTCCGGGTGGGTTACCATTCTAAAATTATGGAACAGCAATTCTTCCCTGGAGTAACCTAATAAACTGCATAAGTTATCGTTTACTTCAACCCAGTTGCCTTCTTTATCAATAATAGACATGCCGATGGCCGAGTTTTCGAAAGCCAGCTTAAACAGTTCTTCGCTTTCTTTTAGTCTTTCGCGCGTTTCGGCCATTTCCTGTATCAGCTTCCCTTCGGCCAAAATGTAAAT
>CAZRDD010000346.1:0-5786 GCA_964598675.1 uncultured Parafilimonas sp. | reverse complement strand
CTTGGCTTGTTTGGCCTTGCCACCTATATGGCCGAAAACCGTATTAAGGAAATTGGTGTGCGCAAAGTGTTGGGTGCCAGTGTGGCAAGTATAACCATACTGCTGTCAAAAGATTTTTTAAAGCTGGTTATAATATCGTTTGTTATAGCATCGCCGGTGGCCTGGTATGCAATGGGGCAGTGGCTTTCAGGCTACACATACCGCATTGATATTGAGTGGTGGGTGTTTGCTTGTGCCGGGGTACTATCAGTTATTATTGCCATTGGCACAGTAAGCTATCAAAGTATTAGAGCTGCATTGATGAACCCTGTAAAAAGTTTAAAAACGGAATAGTACAATGATTGGGGTGTATTGGTTGGATGATGAGGATATTCTTTACAACGGGCTTCTTTTACTCAAGCAATTATAAACAGTTGACTATATGTTTAAAAATTATCTAAAAACAGCGTGGCGCAACCTGTGGAAGAACAAGGTTTTTTCCGCCATTAATATCATTGGCTTATCCATAGGTATGGCGGCCTGCATAGTTATTATGTTGTTTGTGTCGTACGAAAGAAGCTTCGATAACTTCCATTCCAAAAACATTTACAGGCTTAATGAGGTACAGAAGTTTCCCGGTATGGTGGCTTCTCAAAAGGTAGGCTTGTCTATGTTTCCTATGGGGCCCACCTTAAAGGCTGAGTTTCCTGAAATAAAAAATTTTACCAGGATAAACTGGAAATACAAGTACCAGGTAACCCAAAAGGAAAAGCGGGTAATAATGCCTGCGATGTTTTTTGTTGATTCCACTTTTCTGCAAATATTCGACTTTAAATTACTAAAGGGCAACCCCGCCACAACACTGCAAAAACCCAACAGCATGGTGCTTACCCAGGCAAGTGCAAAAACGCTGTTTGGCAGCGAAAACCCAATGGGCAAAACCATAACCCATTATGGTGAAGATACCATAAGTTATGTAGTAACCGGTGTTATGGAAAATGTGCCGCAAAACTCGCAGTTACAGTTTGATGGCCTTATGTCGTTCAACACCACTTATAAACCGGAGATGATGGATTGGTGGGGCGGCAACTGGCTTGATACCTATTTTGAGCTGGCACCCAACACTGATGTTGCGGCAATGGAGAAAAAATTTCCAGCCTATCTTAAAAGGCATCTGAAGGGAGATGGCCCATCGTATTACGAACTGTTTCTGCTGCCGCTGAGGGCCATACACGCGGGCGCATCCGATATTGGGCTTGATTACCTCAATTACCAAAAATTCGACAAAGCATATACCAACCTGTTTTTAGCCATAGCATTAATAGTGTTGCTGATAGCCTGCGTAAATTTTATGAACCTCTCCACCGCACGTTCTGCCGAAAGGGCAAAGGAAGTGGGTATACGCAAATCAGTAGGTGCCCAACGGCTTCAGTTGGCTTTACAGTTTATAGGCGAAACCATTATGCTGGCATTGTTGGCTTTGGTGGTGGCTGTTATATTAGTGCAGCTTGCCCTGCCCTTTATAAACAACTTAAGCCAGCGCAGCCTCAGCCTGCCTTTGTTCAGCAATGTTGGTTTGTTGCTGTCCATTCTTTTGTCAACGGTATTGCTGGGTATATTATCGGGGCTTTATCCCGCTGCTTACCTATCATCCTTTCAACCCATAAAAGTATTAAAGGGGGCTATACAAACAGGCAAAAACAAGGGCGGGCTGCGCAATGTACTGGTGGTGGCGCAGTTTAGCAGTGCCATATTTTTAATGATAGCCACCATTATTGCGGTTAAGCAGCTAAATTTTATGCAGCAGAAAGACCCCGGTTTTACCCGCGACCAGGTAGTTACCATACCGTTGGAAGGCATTACCGACCGCAAATACGACCTGTTTAAAAAAGAACTGCTGGGCAACACCTTGATTAATGGTGTAACCGCCTCGCAGGACGAACTGGGCAGCCATCTTGACCAAAGTGGCGTGGAATTTAAAGGCGATGGGCCATTGCGCCAGTTGGCCTCCACCCAGTTGATTGTAGACCCTGATTACCTTACCCTTTACAATATTAAATTAGCATCAGGCCGTAATTTTTCACCAGAAAAATCAGCCAATGGCAAGGAGTATATTATAAACGAGGCATTGGCAAAAGAACTGTTGAAAGACTATCCAAAGGCCACCATGCAATCATTAATCGGCAAACATTTCGGGCATGATTCTGCCGGTTCCATCATAGGTATTGCTAAAGATTTCAATTTTAACTCGCTGCACTATAAAATTGAAACAATGTTTATTTATAACCAGCGTGATTGGGGTTTTAGAACTGTTTCAGTAAAAATAAACGGTGGTAAAACGGCGGAGGCGATGGCATTCATACAAGCCGCCTGGCGTAGCACTTATCCCGACCAGCCTTTTGAATACACATTTGTTGATGACCACTTTAAAGAGGTATACCGTGCCGATAGCCAGGTAAGCAATATGGTGGGCATTTTGGCAGCGCTGGCCATTATTATTTCGTGCCTGGGGCTGTTTGGCCTTGCCTCGTATTCAGCCGAACGAAGGGTTAAGGAAGTGGGCATACGCAAGGTGCTGGGTGCATCGGTGCAAAGCATTGTAACGCTGCTGTCAAAGCATTTTATAAAGCTGGTATTAATCGCCAACCTTATAGCCTGGCCCCTGGCCTGGTTTGCCTTAAGCAAGTGGCTTGAGGGCTATGCTTACCGCATACAAATAAGCTGGTGGATATTTATACTGGCCGGTGTTGCTGCCATGCTTATAGCGTTAATAACAGTAAGCTTTATGGCCATTAAAGCCGCAGCAGCCAACCTTGTAAAGAGCTTGAAAACGGAGTAGTACGATGATTTGGGTGGATTTGTTGGATGATGACGATGTTATATCCGCCAACGTTCAATCTCCGCACAACTATAAAATAAAAACACCAACGTATAAACTATTGAATGTATGTTTAAAAACTATTTAAAAATTGCCTGGCGCAATTTGATTAAAAGCAAAGTGTACTCGTTTATAAACATCGTGGGGCTTTCTGTTGGTATGGCAGTGGCTTTGCTTATAAGTCTTTGGATATACGATGAGCTTAATTATAACAAAAGCTTTGGTAATTACAGCAGCATTGTGCGTACGTACCAAACAAGTACCCATGGTACTCAAACAATCTCTTTTAACGATATGCCTGTTCCGCTGGCAGATGCGTTTCGTATGAAATATGGGTCGGATTTTAAGCGGGTTGCGCTTGCCTCGTGGAACGACCCTAAAATATTTGCTTATGGCGAAAAAAAGCTGAGCAAAAAAGGCTTGTTTGCACAGCCCGACTTTCCTGCTATGTTTTCGATGCACATGGTTAAGGGCAATTGGCATTGTGTTGATGACCCCACATCGGTAGCTATTAGCCAAAGCATGGCTACTGCATTTTTTGGCAACGATGACCCCATAAATAAAGTGCTTAAAATAAACAATAAGCAAAACCTTAAGGTGTCCGGTGTTTACGAAGATTTTGCCTATAATTCCGAATTTAGGGAGGTGGCATTTGTGGGCCCGTGGGCCTTTTACGAAAATGCTGAGCCCTGGGTAAAGAACGCAGGAAATAACTGGGACGACAACTCCTTTCAGTTATATGCACAATTACAGGAGAATACGCAACCAGATAAAGTAGCTGCAAAAGTAAAAGATGCGTTGCTGGGCCATGGCCGAAACGATTTGCCCGGTGTAATACTGCACCCTATGGCTAAATGGCATTTGTACAGTGAGTTTAAAGATGGTAAAAATACCGGTGGCAGCATACAGTTTGTTTGGATGTTTGGTGTAATTGGGTTGTTTGTATTGTTGTTGGCCTGCATTAATTTTATGAACCTTAGTACCGCACGCAGCGAGAAAAGGGCAAAGGAAGTTGGTATACGCAAAGCGGTGGGTTCGTTACGAAAACAATTGGTATTTCAGTTTTTGTGCGAGTCGGTAATGATTGCTTTTATAGCTTTTATATTGGCTATGTTTTTAACACAGTTAGCCCTGCCTTTGTTTAATAAACTGGCCGATAAACAAATGGTTATTCTTTGGAACAACAAAATGTTTTGGCTGGTGTCTGCAGGCTTTACCATTTTTACAGGGCTTATTTCAGGCAGCTATCCCGCACTGTACCTTTCGTCCTTCAATTCAGTTAAAGTACTAAAGGGTACTTTTAAAGCAGGCCGTTTTGCATCCATTCCCCGCAAGGTACTGGTGGTATTACAGTTTAGTGTATCTGTAGCACTCATCATTGGTACTGTGGCGGTATATATGCAAATACAGTATGCCAAAAACCGCCCTATTCGCTATAACCGCAGCGGGCTTATAACCATTGATATGAACACCCCCGATTTATATGGTAAATACGGTGTTATGCGCAACGATTTAATAGGTAGCGGTGCCGCTGTAAATATGGCTGAATCTTCCAGCCCTACCACCGGCGTATGGAGTAACCAAAGTGCTTTCGACTGGCAGGGTAAGCCCCCCGGCCTGGTGCCAACCTTCGGCCTTATTGCTGTTACACACGATTTTGGTAAAACCATTGGCTGGCAGTTTAAGCAGGGCCGCGATTTTTCAAGGGATTATGCTGACAGTGCCTCTATTGTGGTAAACGAAGCTGCTGCAAAGTACATGGGCCTTAAAAGCCCGGTAGGCGAAACTGTCAGGTACCTGGATAATGGTAACCGCCAATACCACATTATTGGCGTTGTGAAGGATATGGTTATGGAATCGCCTTTTGACCCAATAAAGCCAACCATTTTTATGATGGATTATGAATGGGCCAATGTAATAACTATTAAGCTAAACCCCAACATGAGCGCCCATGCCTCGTTACCCAAAATAGAGGCATTGTTCAAAAAATATAACCCCGGCTCGCCTTTTCTATTTCGCTTTGAAGATGATGAATTCAGCAAAAAATTTAGCGCCGAAGAACGCATTAGCAGCCTTGCAGCCTTCTTTGCCATTTTTGCTGTGTTTATAAGTTGCCTGGGTTTGTTTGGGCTGGCATCCTTCACTGCCGAACAACGCAATAAAGAGATTGGTGTACGCAAGGTGTTGGGTGCATCTGTAATAAGCTTATGGGGGCTATTGAGTAAAGACTTTTTGGTATTGGTGTTTATTTCGTTATTCATTTCCATACCGGTGGCTTCCTATGTAATGAACAAATGGCTGCTCAATTACCAATACCATACCACCATACCTGTATGGGTTTTTGTGGCCACCGCTGTTACTGCGTTATTTATAACGCTTGCAACGGTAAGTTACCAAAGCATTAAGGCAGCATTGATGAACCCCGTAAAGAGCTTGAAAACAGAGTAAAATCCGCGCCGGAGATAGCAGGCGCAGCACAAACGGCATAAACCATTTTATCATAAAATAAAATACGCCTTTTAAAGGGTACCGGCTTACAAGCCCTCCCTTTAAGGAGGATTACGGAGGGCATATATGTTTAAAAACTATTTTATTACTGGTATACGTAACCTGCGCAAAAACAAGGCGCACTCATTCATCAACATAGCGGGCCTTTCTGTAGGTATGGCGGTAGCTATGTTAATAGGGCTGTGGATTAACGATGAACTTTCGTTTAATAAGTATCATAAAAATTATAACCGCATTGCACAGGTAATGCAAAGCCGCACCTTTAATGCTGTGGTACGCACGGGGCCATCTATGCCCATGCCGTTAGGGGCCGAACTGGTAAGAAATTACGGCAGCGATTTTAAGTACGTTGTAATGTCGTCATGGAACTCTGACCATATATTAACCGTTGGCGATAAAAAACTGCTGAAATCCGGTAGTT
>CAZRDD010000345.1:0-5795 GCA_964598675.1 uncultured Parafilimonas sp. | reverse complement strand
TGATGCCCCGTGGCAAAAAAGAAAGTTGCCGTAATGGTTTGTGCAAGCGCCCAATGCATTACATAGTATAAAAACGGCACATTGCCATAAACAACAAGTATGCTGGAAAGCCGGTTGGTGGCCTTTTCAGTAAAGGCCAATATAAGCAGTGCTATGCCCAGCGTTATGCACAGGTATAACAACGAAGGGGGATATTTAGTAACATTCAGGAAGGAAATAAGCGTAAGCCAGCCAGTTTGCTCAACAGACCAAGGGGCAGGGTCGCCATAAAAATTAAACAACCTGAAAATGATAAAAACGCATAGCAGGCTTAACCCCAGTTTTATTAATATGCGCTTTCTCTTATGAGCGGCCATCGTATACAGTGTACCCAAACCATATCCGGTTAGCATTACACCGGTCCAGGGTAACAAGGCATAAGCGGCTATAATTATATGACCGGGCGCAATACTATCTACCTTATTAAACCCATTGCTGGTTAACAGCAGCCGCCATGCAAGGCCAGAGAATATTGCCTTGTTTTGTACCAGGTCAATAGCATTATGGCCCACAACAATGGCCAGGCCGATGATACCAATGGTAAAAGGGCTTAACCGCAGCCATACCAACAAGCCGAGGATAACCATGCTGCCACCGATGGCCCAAATTACCTGAAGAACGAAAAGATAATAACCAGGGTCAACAGATGTAATAAAACTAATAATAAACAACTCCACCACAATAAGCCAAACACCCCGCTTAAAAAGAAAGCCTGCCAACTGGTTTTTTGTGCGGCGTTTTCCGGCCAGAAAGGCAGATATACCGCTTAAAAAAACAAAGGTTGGCGCGCAAAAATGTGTTATAAACCGGGTGAAGAAAAGCACAGGTGTTGTTGTATGCAGATCAGCAGGATCGGGATGGCCCAAATGAAGCAGATCCCTTAAATGATCAATGGGCATAATAAGCATCACGAGGCCCCGCAGCAGGTCAATGGAGGAAATCCTGGCCTTTGCGGCTGGCGGCGTGTTTGTTTCGGAGTTGGGTACAACGGTAGTATTGGTCATGTATAAATGTTAAAAACTGGTTTTTATGGGTGCATCCTTTCGGTTGGTGTGGCTGGCTGTTCCATTTTCAAATTTTCAAATTGCCTCATTTTCAAATTCGAATCTTGTTGCCATAAACAGCGTTTTATCATCATCGGTGCGGCTGTTAATAAGGTCGCCCGCCAGGTATTCACCCAATTTTTTGTTGAGTATGGCAACATCTTCTTCCGTCACTGCTTTTCTAAGCCATTTAAACATGCCGGTAAAAAAGGGCTGGTGTACGTTCATTGCTTCGTTGTTTAATGCCAGCAGTTGCAGCCCATCGGTAAAAATGCCCACTTCGGTTACGGGCTGGTGCAGCACCAGTATTTTAAGGTTTGAGAAGGAGGCATCATCAATAAAAAAGCTGGTGGTATTACTGTATTCGCCATTGTGCGGCCACCAAACTGGCACATAGCTGCCGCTGCCATCGTCGCGTATAATAGCCCCATCCCCTGTTTGAAAAAACACCGCTTTTTCCGGGTACACCATCGCCCCCAGCACCGTGCAGGAAAACTCATTCAACGGCTCGTTTGCACTGGCAGCCATCTGCACAAAAGCATCATACACCTCCTCAAACAGCGTTAGCAGGGCGGTTTCATCCACCTCCACTCCTGCCAGGGCCATTATCGTAAGCTTTGCGGTAATTTCAGCAGTTATAAATGCAGATGCTTCCTGCGCATATTTGGCGCTGCCAGCGCCATCGCTGGCGCAGCACACCAGTACATCCTGCATCTGCGGCGTATGCACAATGGTGTAATTAACGGCATCCTCGCAGGCTTTACCCGACTGAATGTGCGATGTGCCTATAACGCTTTGGCCAATAGCTTTCCATTTCATCATAACTCACTCCATCCGCTGGGTGGCGGCAGGTTAACGGCAGAACCCGGGTTTTTACTTGATACCATTTTCATGGAGGCGGAAAGCCACATAAAAAACTCGCGGAACATTAAGCCACGCAGCCTTAGCGGCTCTCTAACGGAAAGCTCTTTTAATATCTGCATATTGGCCCCCTCTACCCCTATGGCAAAAAACGCAAACGATTTGCGCTCCTCGCCCTCCCGTATTTTTTCGGCGGCATGCTTCCAGCTATCGGTAGGCGCACCATCAGTTATTAAAATTATCCAGGGTTTGTAATAGGCAATACCATGCTCTTTATACTCCTGTTTGCGGGTGGTAATAAGGTCAATACCCGTGGTAATGGCCGCCCCAAGCGGCGTATCGCCCGTGGTGTAAAGGTTTTTGGGGGTAAAATTCATTACTGTTTGAAACGGGGTTTCTACGCTCACCGGGCCAAACGTTACTATGGCAACCTCTACCCTTTTGGTAGCCAAATGGTCGCCCAGCAACTCCTGCTTAAATGTTCTAATTCCCTCGTTCAGCTCCTGTATAGGTTTGCCCGCCATTGAGCCAGAGGTATCCAGCAGCAGCACACAGGGGCAACGCGGTTCGGGGTTGTCGGCAAAGCTGTCGCTGCCAAAAGGCACCTGCTCAAAAGATATGTATTCGTCCATCACTTAATTGGTTGAAAATTTATGCGCAATATGTATAAAAATACTGATTGTGCTGCCAAATACACAAAAACAGGCATCAAAACTTTAGCTTGTTTATATTGCAGCCCCATGTTGTTTTTCCATACCATAGCACTAACGCAGTTTCGCAATTATGCCCGGCAGCAATTTAGTTTTAAGCAGCGCATAGTGGGTATTTGCGGCATAAACGGCAGTGGCAAAACAAACCTGCTTGATGCGGTGTATTACACCTGTTTTACCAAAAGCTATTTTACCCGGCCCGACAGCCAGAATGTAACCCACGGGCTGCAGGGGCTGCGCATTGATGCTGCCATAGAAAACAACGGAGAGCCCTTTAACATGGTGTGCATTTTACGGGAGAACAACCGTAAAGAACTGCAATTGAACGGGGTGCCTTACACCCGTTTTTCCGACCATATTGGCAAGTTTCCCTGCGTGATGGTGGCCCCCGACGATGTAGCGCTGATAACGGATGGCAGCGAGGAAAGGAGGAAGTTTGTAGACACCATACTATCGCAGCTTAACCCCGGCTACCTGCGCCAGTTGATTGACTATACCAAAATATTACAGCAACGCAACAGCCTGCTGAAAGCCACCGCTGAAAGAAACTATTTAGACATAACCCTGCTTGATATACTGGACGGCCAGCTAGCAGAAAAGGCTGAATTTATTTTTGGCTTACGGCAGCAGTTTTTGCAAGGCTTTTTACCCATTGTTACGGAGCAATACAGGCTTATTGCGGGCAAGGATGATGGCATAGCCATTGTGTACGAAAGCCAGTTGCAGCAGGCTGGTATAAGGGATTTGCTGCTGCAAAACCGCCAGCGCGACCTGTACACACAGCGCACCAGCACCGGCATACATAAAGACGACCTGGTGATGCAGATGCAGGGCGAAGCGTTTAAAACGCTGGCCAGCCAGGGGCAGCGAAAAAGCCTGCTTTTTGCCTTAAAACTGGCGGAGTTTATTACCCTTAAACAATACAAGGGCTTTGCCCCCGTGTTGCTGCTGGATGATGTTTTTGAAAAATTAGATGCCCGGCGCATGCACAACCTGTTACAGCGTGTGTGCGTGCAGGAGCAAGGGCAGGTTTTTATTACCGATACACACCCCCAGCGGCTGAAAGCCGCGCTGGATGCCCTGGGCGAATCTTACGAGCTGATTGAGCTTGGGTAAAAAAGCGGAATGAAAATATTCAATATTCAACACTCAATAATTCAATGCTCAATTAAGAAAACCGCATGTACTTACCTTGAATATTTAGTGTTGAGCAGTGATTATTGAACATTTAAGATTTAAAAAATCCTGTCATCCTATTTTAGACTTGGTCATAAACACAGAACATAAAACCAACAACCCGGAACGCCGCCTGTATTTACCTTGAAAATTGATTGTTGAGCATTGATTGTTGAATATTTTTTTTAACCTATTTCAGGCTCAATCACTATGCAGGGTTGCCAACCACCTTATTACACATCCTTTCTAAGCACCTCCAGCGGTGGCCTGTTTAAAATACCACGGCTGTTGAGCAAACCCGTTAAAATGGTGAGCGTTGTAACCGCGAGGAACATGAGCGCCACCGGCCAAAAGTTAACCACAAAAGGCAGGTGAAAACTGTATTTTGCCAGCAGCCAGGTGCCGCCTATGGCAATAATCAGCCCGGTTAAGGCGGACAGCAGGCCGAGGAAGAAATACTCCATTAAGTTAATGGTGAGTATTTGCCGGGTGGTGGCCCCCAGGGTACGCAGCAGCACACTCTCCTGTATGCGCTGGTACTTGCTGATGCGCACAGAGGCAATCAGCACAATAATACCCGTTACAATACTAAAGGCTGCCATAAAATTAATAACATAGCCAATTTTACTAAGCAGTTCATCCAGCACGGATAAAACAAGGCCCAGGTCAATAATAGAAATATTGGGGAACTGCTGCACCACCGCCTGCTGGTATTTAACCGAGGCAGCAGTGTTAGGCACCCTCGTAAGCAGTACATGAAACTGCGGGGCCTGCTCCAGCACGCCTTTTGGGAAAATCACCCGGAAATTGGTTTGAACACGGTTCCACTCCACGCTGCGCAGGCTGGCCACCACAGTGGCGATATTGGTGCCCTGCACATTAAACGTAATATGGTCGCCCACTTTAACGCCCAGATTATTGGCGTACCTGTCTTCTACGGAAATGGGTACCGGTGCCGCACTGTTGGAGTCTGCCACGCCCACCCATTTGCCACCCACAATTTTCTCCGTAGCCGTAAGCGAATCGCGGTAGGTTAAGCGCAGCTCGCCACCAAAACCCCTGCGGCCCTTTTGCGGCTGCGTGGTATCTTTTTTAATATCAGCAATGTTTTTACCGTTAATCTCCTCAATACGGGCAGTAATAATAGGCACCTGCTGCATAACGGGCAGGCCCTGCCGCGCGGTAAGGTCGGCCACGGCTTTTTCTTGTTTGGTTTGAATATCAAACAGAATCATATTGCTCTGGTTGGTGCTGCCGGAAATTACGAGTTGTTTGGTAAGGATGTCTTTTACCAAAAACAACGTGCCTATAAAAGTAGTGCTTAGCCCAATGGCCACAATAAGTATAATGGTTTGATTATTAGGCCGGTGCAGGTTGGCAAAGCCCTGCCGCACCAAAAAGCCCCAGGTGCTGCGCACCACCAGGCGTACCAGGTACATTAACAGCTTTGCCGTAAGGGTAAGTATGAGAAAAGCCACAAAAATGCCTATGGTGAAAAAGATGCTGCCGGTAAGGCTATCCAACTGCAAATAGGCAAAGGCAATGATGAAGCACACAATAAGCCCATACACCAGCCAGCGCAACGGGTCGCGGGCAAAATTTACCTGCTCGAAAGACAGGCGGAAGGTGAACAACGGTGATATGGTGCGGATGGATATAAGCGGCAGCAGCGCAAACAAAAACGATATAACCACGCCAAGTACAATGCCCTGCCCAATTGCCGCCCACGAAATAACGGTGGTAATGGTAAGGGGCAAAAAATCCTTCAACACCAGCGGCAGTACATTTTGTATAAAACTGCCCAGGGCGGCCCCCGCAATGGAGCCCACCAGGCCAATACCCACAATCTGTATCAGGTAAATCATAAAGGCATCAAAAGCGGTGGCCCCCAGGCAGCGCATAATAGCAATGGAACTTATTTTTTCCCTTACGTATACGTTTATGGCACTGGCCACCCCCACGCAGC
>CAZRDD010000344.1:0-5806 GCA_964598675.1 uncultured Parafilimonas sp. | reverse complement strand
TTGGCAAAGGCCCAAAGGTGGTGTTTTGCCAAAAAGGCACCGTCCAGTTATTATACCCGTTGTTAAACCCAATGCCCAAAGAAGCAAAAAAACTTTTGCCAGGGGTTACCGGTATTACGGTGGATAACGTAAACGCGCCGCCGCCGCCTGCAATGTTATACGTTTTATTGGTTTGCTGTTCATAGTAACCATAGCCGTTTTGGTACCCGGCACCCCACATAGCCACCCTTATGCTGTCAACACCCGCAGGTGCCACCCAGGGGAACCCATAGCTATTGGTATTATAGGTGTTTAATACCTGGTACTGCCCAAGCGCAGTTTGCTTTATTAAAACAAACACCAGCAGTACGTAAAGGGGTAATAATTTTTTCATAGTATGCGTATTATACGGATTGTTTATAAGGTTTACTGTTGTTAACGGCAGGTACAGGCAAACACAAAACAGGTGTTTGCCAACTAATGGTTTTGAAGCAATTAAAAAGCATTGGTATAAATGTTTGCATATATTTTTTGCCGGTTACAGCCCGCTTTTAAGCTTTTGGCGTATAAACAATACCCACTTTTGGCTGGCTATAAATCAACCCCATAAAAGTGTTAAGAAAACTATAAACGGCCACTACCCAAACGGGTAGTTTTAAAAATGTTCAGGGTTTTGGGTTCCCGGTTACTGGTTACTTGTTACTGGTTTGAATGTTTGATTGTTTGAGGAGTTCGCAGGTTTGTACTTCGTATCTCGTAATTAGTACTTGTTGGGTTCTGGGTTGCTGGTCACTGGTTACCGGTTACTTGTTGCTGGTTTGAATGTTTGATTGTTTGACTGTTTGAGGAGTTCGCAGGTTTGTACTTCGTATCTCGTATTAGTACTTGCTGGGTTGCCCCTGCCGTATAACGTTTGTGTGGGGAGAAGAAGAAAAGAGCGTGCCGCCCGGACAGGCATGAACACTGCTATTTTTTTCGCTTTGCAAGCAGCTCGAAGCGGGAGTGCACGTGTAATATGCTGTAGATGTTTTTTACATGGTACTTTACGGTTTCGATAGAAACGGATAGTTTATCGGCAATTAATTTATAGCTCATACCGTTTACAATGTATTCCAATATTTCGGCCTGCCGCGCGTTAAGCCCGGTGTTGCTGGCAGTGGCGGGTGCGGCAGGGCCCTGCCTGAATAGTTTAAGGGTTTTACTGGCAATGCTGGGCGTCATGGGTGCACCGCCATTATACACCTCGCTGATAGCTTCCAGTATTTTTGGCGGGGGCGACTTTTGTAAGATGTACCCATTGGAGCCGGAATGGATGGATTCGAAAATTTTATCATCATCTTCAAACACCGTTTGCATTACAATAAACACTTCAGGAAAATGCTCTTTAATAATACGGGTGGCTTCTATGCCATTTATGCCGGGCATATCTATATCCATCAACACCACATCGGGCCGGGCACTGTTTATTTTAAAAACAATATCGTTTGCATTATCAAAAGCACCGGTACAGGCAAAGCCGGGCGTGCCGTTAATAAGCTGGTAATAACCATCCCTTAACAGGTAATTGTCTTCAAAAATTGCCACCCTTATTTCTTTTGCCATAATACGTAAATATGGTGCCTGTTTTTTACCCTTTTGCTACCCTAACGGGTAGTTTACAATAAATTACACCACTTTTAACCGTAAAAAAACCTGTGTGCCTTTGCTGGCCTGGCTGCTTATGGTTACCTGCCCCCCAATTTCGGCAGCCCTGCTTTTTATATTGGTAAGCCCGTTGCCGTTGCCGCTTATTGTATTAATGTTAAAGCCCTGCCCATTATCGGTTATGGTTAAGGCCAGGTAATTATTATCTTTTACAAACTTTACGGTGGCCACCGTTGCGCCTGAATATTTATAGATATTATTAATGGCCTCCTTGCTGATGAGGTAAATATTTTTACGCTCCTGCATGGTTAGCTTTAGTTTTTTCACCCTGTCGTCCAGCTCAAACTGCAGCAGTATGTTTTTACCGCTCAGCAGCTCGCCTGCAAAAAACTGTATCCGTTTAAGCACGTTTTCAAAGTCATCGTTTTTAGGGTTTATGGTCCATACAATATCGCTCATGGTATCAATCATGCCCCTGCTGGCCGTACCCATTTTATCCAGCAGTATTTTTGCCTTTGCAGCATCTGTGTTAAGATGATGGCCTGCAATTTCGCTGTACACCGATATGCTGTTGAGCGTTGAGCCAATATCATCGTGCAGGTCGCTGGCTATGGTGGTGCGCAACTGCTGCTCGGCCCTTATTTTGCGCACCTTACTGCGCCAGAATATATAAACAATATACGCCGTAAACAACAGTGCCGCTGCCCATATTAGCAGCCGGAACCACAATGTTTGGTAGTAAGCCGGTAAAATAACCAGCGTTTTAGAAAACCAATATTGTTTACTTAGCGACTCGCCCAGGCGGGCCTCCAGCGTGTACTTGCCGGGCGGCAGGTTTATAAGGTTTACCTCATCGGTTAAATTAAAGCTTTGCCAGTTATCGGATATGCCCCTTATGCGCATCAGCGCCTGGCTATGGTTAAAATTAAGCGGCGATGAAAATTTAAGGCTTATATATGCCTCGTTAGGCGGTATGGTAACCACCGGTGCGCAGTATGCAAACATGTTAAGGTAGCCGGGTTTGCTTATATTGCCCACCAGTTTTATGTACGATAGCTGTATGTTGCCCGGCTTATCGCCTGCGTGCAGGGCGTAGTAATTTTCATCAACAAACATAAGCCCCTGCAGGCCGCCCAATATTACCTGGTGGCCAACGGTATCGTTAAAAAAAGCACCGTGGTTACACTCCTGGTCAAAAAGGCCCGCATTATCATCATCGCCCAGCGGCACCGCTTTTAACCCCGTACCCTGCTGCAAAAACACCGCTGGACCAGCAGAGGTACCGGCCACCAGCAAATTGCCTGTTTGCACCAGCGAGTAAACATAATTGCCGGGCAGCCCCTCATTAACGCCATAGCTGGCCAGTACACTGCCATTGCTGTTGATGTACACAATGCCATTGGCCTGCGTGCCCAGTAAAAACCCGTTGCCAACAGGCACAAACGCATACACAATAAGGTTTTTGTTTTGGGGGTACAGCCTGGTAAGCTGCCTGTTTTTATTCAACACAAAAAAGCCGTTTTGGGTGGCCATGTACCAGTTATTGTTACTGTTGGCTATTTGCCTAACGGCACCCAGGCTGGTATCGGTAAACCACTTGTTATTGTACCAGCGGCCGTTTTGTTTGTAAAACTGGTAAAGGCTGTTATCGGCCCCGCCCCATTGCAGGCCCTGGTAAGTATACAGGCACCTTATGGCGTTTAGCCGCTGGCCCTCAAAAGGAAGTTCGGTTTTTTGGGTAAGGGTGTTGTACACCGCCAGGCCATTGGTGTTTTCAATGCCCAGCAAAAGCGTTTGGGCATCGTACTGTGCCATGCTGTACACCAGTTGCGGCGATATTTTGGTTACCGTTTTGCCGTTGTACCCATAAAAACCACTGTAAGTACCCACATACAGGTTGTTGTTAACCCTTTTTATACCCCTGATGCTTTTATTGGTAAATGCCTGGTGCAGCAGGGCAGCGTTGTAAAAACTATCTTTTTTCTGTTTGTTAAAAGTAAGCTCGCACAGGCCCATATCGCCCACGGCCATAAACCTGCCCTCGTAGCCGGATGGCACAATATTGTACATGGTAAAACCGCCGGTAAACAAGGGCGGCTCCAGTATAAACAGTGGCGAGCGGATACTATCGTTAAACTCTGCAATATTTTTTTTGGCCAGCAACACCAGTTTATCATCCACCACCATGCGGCCTGCAATATCCGGCCCATTGTATACATACAGCAGTGTAAGGTTATTTTTATCGTATATTAAAAAGCCATGCTGGTTGTTTATAACAAGGTATTTGCTGGTAACTTCAAAGCCGGTATTGGTAGCAAACCAGTAAGCCTTATTAACCTGTTTGCCGTTGTAGGTATCGGCAGTAACCAGGCTTTCGTTTTGCACAAAGGCTGTTACAGGCCCCATGTACAGGTAAAGCCTGCCTGTAGCATCATCAATGGTGGTGGCAAAAACCTTCATGCCTTTTTTCCACCCCCGCAGTTTAGAAATATCCGGCCCCTTTTGCAGCAGGCCCTGCCTGCCAAAAGTATAGCCCTGCCCATCGGCATTGTAAAAAAGCAGGGTATTGTTTTTTTTGTGGATGAAATTATACACCACGGCAGTACCCAACTGAAAACTATAGGCGGTATCGTTTAACTGGTCGTAGGCATGCAGGTAGCCTTTATTATCAATAAGCACCAAAAAATGGTCAACACAGGTAAAAAGGTGCACAAGCTCGTTGCCATTAAGTTTAAACCTGGTAATATCAAAAAGCTGTGCGCTTGTACCATCGTAGCGCCATAAGCCCTGGCTGTTGCGCAGCCATAAAAAGCCATCATCATCTTTATCTACGTTAAGTACGTTGCGCCGCAGGGGCCTGGGCAGGTCAATAACCCGGGCGGTAACATTTTGCGCATAGCCATGCTGCATTAAGCAGGCACACATACACCATGCCAGGCCTGCCAGCCGTATTTTATGCTTTGAAAAAATATGCCAGGGGTACATGAAGGTTTTTTTGAAATTACGGTAAGATATACAAAATAGTGTGATAAAGAACAACCTAACTGCATTAAAGGGCGGTTTTGTTCAAGCATATTTTTTAGCATAATATATAAACGGGCAGGTAAACACTTACCGTACGGCACCTGCGCGTGTTGCAACCTATGCTTACCAGCGTTGCTTTTTACATAAACATTTGCCGGTTTTCCTTAAAAAAATTATTGCAGCACCCGCTGAAAAGAATGGCGGGGGAAGGGGTTTACACCAGTTTGCCGGGGGGGTAAGGTTGCGGCAGTATCGCTTTATAAATATGGGGAAGCTATGTAAAGCGGCAGCATAAGTACAGTAAGGCCGAAACGGAGGCTGCGCACACAGCGGCGGTGGAATTGGCAGACACGCAGGGCTTAAAATACTGTGACCCGCAATGCGAGTAACGGTTCAACTCCGTTCCGGGGCATTAAAAGACAAGCAGTTATGATAAGTAGCTGCTTTTTTTTGTGTGTTTGGGTGATGCCCCTTGGGTAAAATTAAGAGGATCATCTACAAAAGTTGTGGAGCGGTGTATAAAACTTAAGCATAGATATTAGCGAGTCTGAATAGAAAATACTCAATGCATTCTTACCGAGGCTTTTTTTGTATATCAATGCATATATTAACCGGTCTGAAACCTCCAGTGTTACACCTTTCTACCTCCTACCAATAAAATGGAAAAATAATTTACAATTATCAACTGAAAAGAATATAATCAAATAATTGGCTCCAATTGCAAATAGTTGAGACTATGCTCCAATATGCCAAAATAGGAACTGCTGTAACATTGTGGGTTGTCTTTTATAAGGGCTAAATATTGTATGTCTTTATTGACAGCTGTAGAGATTGATTCTTGTCCATCAAATCGGTCTGTCTTGGAAATAAATTGCCGTAACTCCATCGGTAGGACTTGTGTTGCCTTAAACATGCTTACTAATTGGGGGCAATGGCCGGTTTCAAGATTAGAAGTCTTTACAGGCAAAACAACGTTGTGAAATCGACCTTGATGATTGAATTCATTCAGATCAATATGTGTGGATGAATAAATGATGCCGTCTACCTTGTTTTTGTTAACCCACTGCAATAGCAACTGTGGGATAATATATTCGGGCTTGAAAGTGTCTGAAGGGTTTTTTACTTTTATAGAACACGCACAAACCAATGGCCAGGTCAT
>CAZRDD010000343.1:0-5807 GCA_964598675.1 uncultured Parafilimonas sp. | reverse complement strand
AAAGCCACCACTACTTTTGATGGTTTTTATGTTGATTCAATAAAGGTAGAAGGCACACATATTATTGAAAACCAGAGCACTACAGACAACCGCATTTTTGCCTTAACGTTACAAAACGGCAAGCTTACATCGCCATCAGGCAGCTATGTAGCAGCAAACAGAACCCACACCTGGACACAAACCAGTGGCAGCAGCACACCCAACCTGCCTGGCGATGATGTTTACCAAATTACTGGCTCAAGCGATGGCACAGTATCAGCCGCTGGTGTTACCGTACAATGGTCAACCAACATTACACAGCCCGTTGTGCGTAATTTTACCTGCCGTTGGGCAGTTAGTGGCCAGGTTACTATAACACATAATACCAAAACGGGTGTACTTGATTATGGCACAGGTGCTTGCGACAATAAAGCTACCCTTACCGTTGGCACAAAAACGTACGATATAACATTACGATAAATTTTAATGCTGATAAAAGTTGGCTGAATATTATTAAAGTACTAATTTTGAAAAGTTTTCATAGGGTACGGATTAAAAACGGGCTGAGGTTTCCACCTTGGCCTTTCTTTTTTGATAGCACTGATACTGTAATACGGTACGATTTAAATGGCCAGCGTATCATAATGCCTTAAAAATATAACCCTTGCTGCTAAAATACTCCAGCACCCTTGGCAGCGCATAACTCATTCTTTCATAAGCCTTTGTACTATCGTGAAAAACGATGATTGAGCCCGACCCGGCATTACCCGTTACATTTTTAAGGCAGGTTTCGGGTGATAATGCTGTATCAAAATCGCCGCTCAATACATCCCACATAACAATTTTAAAATGGAAGGCCGGATTTTGGTGCAGCAGTTTTGCCTGGAAGGAAGTAATTCTTCCATACGGCGGCCTGAACAGCCTGCTGTTGATATGGGCTGATGCCTGTTGAATATTTTGCAGGTATTCGTTTGCAGGTGTTTTCCAGCCGTTTACATGGGTGTGGGTGTGGTTGGCTGTAGTATGCCCATCTGCAAGTATGGTTTGATAAATTTCGGGGTGGGCAATAACGTTTTTGCCAATGCAAAAAAAACTGGCTTTGGCATTAAACAGCTTTAATTGCTGCAATGCAAAAGGGGTGGCCGTTTCATGCGGGCCGTCATCAAAAGTTAAGTAAAGCTCTTTTTCTGCTGTGGGTACACTCCATAGCCTGTTTGCATACAGCTTTTTAAACCACCATGGCGTTTTAACCAAATAAAGCATATAGTAAAAGTACGCAAACCCTTAACTACAGGCTGTTTAAATATAGCCATAGCAGAAGTTTTTATGAAGGTGTTAAAGTATGCGGCGTTATTGCAGGGTGGGTACATATTAAATAATTCAATTACTAACCGCCTTAATTATTGTAACCATATTGCTATGATTTGTAAAAAAGGGGTTATTTTACAACTGCTTAAAAACAGCGTTATTGTTTTGAGCCTGTTATTATGAAGTACATAAAAGGGTTTGATGGTCTCAGGGCTTTTTCAATTATACTGGTGCTGCTTACCCATTTAGGTGTATTTGACAGTTTTAGGGGTGGCTATTTTTTTGAAAACCGTATGTACCCTGTTTTTTCCGGCGTTACAGGGGTAACGGTGTTTTTTACGCTAAGCGGTTTTTTAATAACCCGTATCCTATTTGCAGAGCGGCTTTCCACAAACAACATAAATCTTAAAAGTTTTTATATACGCCGTTTTTTACGGTTGTTGCCGCCACTGTTCATTTTTTATACTGCCATAGCCATACTTATGTACACCGGTGCAATTTATGCTACGGGCAAAGGCTTCTTCCTTTCGTTTTTCTACCTGTATAATTTTGTTTTTTACCAATACTATACGCCCGAACTCGGCCACACGTGGTCGTTGGCAGTGGAGGAGCAGTTTTATTTACTATGGCCACTTGTTTTGTTTTATTGTAATGCCCGCAAGGCTTTATTAATTGCGTTTGGGGTAATTATGGTTTGTGTACTTGCCTTGTATACGCCCGATTTTGTGGTAGGGTGGCCGGGGCATTATCACCCTTTTAAGTCGCTTTACAACTTTAAATACGGTTTTATACCTGCCGCTGCGCCAATTATGGTGGGCTGCATAGCGGGCATTGTATCCCTGCAATATACAAAGCAGGCAGCACAGGCAGTAAAAAAATACCGTTTTGTTGTGTTGATAAAATGCGTTGTTTTATACACATCTACATTATGGGTGCCCGCTCCGCTGCTGCCCGTTTGCTATATACTACACGCAGTTTCTGCAGCATTGTTCATTCTGTGGCTGTTTTTTAACCAGGATAGCCTTATTTGCAAGTTACTGGAATTAAAACCCATTGCTTACCTCGGCAAAATATCTTACAGCCTGTATGTTTACCAGGGGCTTTTTTTAACCACCGGCACAGGCGGTACATTGTTTATTCAACAGTTTCCGCAAAACCTTATATTCTCGCTTGTGTGTGCAGTAATTTCTTATGAATTTTTAGAGAAGAAGATGGTGAAATACAGGAACAGTTTTCGCATCGCTGGGAGTACTGCAAAACAGTAAAGTTATCATCTTATGCTTTGCGCAAAAACAGATTGCGCATGCTGTTATAAATTATAATAATTTGCTGTTTCTTAAAACAAATATCCACTAATGAAAAAAGCTTGCCTGCTGTTACTTACCATTGCTTCGTTAAACTTTTTATCAGCCCAAACGTATGCCCCCAACTGGCAATCGCTTGATGCCAGGCCTGTGCCTGCCTGGTTTGGCGATGTAAAGTTTGGTATCTTCATCCACTGGGGTGTTTATTCAGTACCCGCCTGGGCGCCTACCGCCAAACAAGGCGTTGGCATATACGAGCGTTATGCCGAATGGTACTGGCAACGCTTAATGGATACCAGCGAAGGGGGTAAAAAACTACACACCCTGTTTAAAAATTTTCATGAAAATACCTACGGGCCTTCCTTTAAATACCAGGATTTTGTAAAAGATTTTACCTGCAGCATGTTTAATGCGGGCGAGTGGGCTAACATTATTAAATCTTCTGGCGCAAAATACGTGGTGCTTACCTCAAAACACCATGAAGGGTTTACTTTATGGCCCAGCAAACAAAGCTGGAACTGGAACGCTGTAGATGTTGGACCGCACAAAGACCTTGCTGGTGAACTTAGCGATGCTGTAAAAGCAGCAGGCCTGCACATGGGCTATTACTACTCGTTGTACGAGTGGTTTAACCCCACGTATAAAACAGATTTTAACGCATACGTTAGCGACCACATGATACCACAAATGAAAGACCTTGTGGAAAGATACCGACCCGATATTTTATGGACTGACGGGGAATGGGAGCATACATCGGCAGACTGGAAGAGTGAGCAGTTTTTAAGCTGGCTGTACAACCAGTCGTCCGTTAAAGACAATATTGTGGTGAACGACCGCTGGGGTAACGATACCCGCAGCAAACATGGCGGTATTTATACAACGGAGTACGACCTGGAAGGCGATAATAACCTAAAAAATAAAGTAATTACCCACCCCTGGGAGGAATGCAGGGGCATTGGCTCCTCGTTTGGATATAACAGGAATGAAGATCTGGCCGATTATCAAACCCCGGAGCAGCTGGTGGGTGTGCTGATTGAAAAAGTATCGCGCGGCGGCAACCTGCTGCTGGATATTGGCCCCACTGCCGATGGGCGCATACCCGTTATAATGCAGCAGCGGCTTAAAGAGATGGGCGATTGGCTGGCCATAAACGGCGATGCTATTTATGGTACAACCGCCTGGGCGGGTACACCTGCCGGTAAAGATGCTTCTGTAGCCTTTACTGCAAAAGGTAAAGATTTGTATGTGCTGTGTACAAAATTTCCGGCGCAGCCGTTGCAGATACCCGCCATTAAAAAACCAGTTTCGGTAACCCTTTTAGGGGCGGATAGCGGGGTAAAGTATTCGTTTAAAAACAATACGGCAACCGTTCAACCCCCGGTTATAAATGCAGGCACCAGCAGCCTTAAGTACGCCTGGGTGTTTAAGCTGGAGGGGGCACTTTAGTAAACACGATATAAAGTTTTATAAACCGGCAGAAAATCATTTACCCTTTTTTTCTGCCGGGTTTTTGTCTTCAGCAGGTTTAAGCCTGCCTGCTTCTTTTAACTTTTGGTTAAGCAGCCATTCAATTTGCCCGTTCACGCTGCGAAATTCATCACCAGCCCATTTTTCAAGGGCTTTATAAGCTGCCTCATCAATGCGTAAAACGAAACTCTTTTTCAAAACACAACACTTTGTAACGTAAATAAAAATTCAACTCTCTACAACCTGCTTTATAAGTTTTGCCCGCCACAACATAAGTGGTAACGGGCAAACTTATTGCTATTTATTACTGGTACAGTGTACCGGTATTTAGTACGGGAGTAGCTGCTTTTTCACCGCAAAGCACCACCATCAGGTTGCTTACCATAGCAGCTTTCTTTTCTTCATCAAGCTGTACTATGTCTTTTTTGCTAAGCATTTCAAGGGCCAGTTCAACCATACCTACAGCGCCTTCCACAATTTTAAAACGTGCAGCAACAATGGCCGATGCCTGCTGGCGCTGCAACATTGCCCCCGCTATTTCAGCAGCATAAGCCAGGTGGCTTATGCGGGCTTCAATAATGGTAATACCGGCAGCAGCAAGCCTTTCAGTAAGTTCAGCTTCCAGCATAGCCGTTACTTTTTCGCCGCCATCGCGCAGCGTAACACCTGCATTTTCATCCTCCAGTTGGTCATACGGGCAAGTAGTAGCCAGGTGGCGCACGGCAGATTCGCTTTGTATTTTTACATACTCGTTGTAGTTGCCCACCTCAAACGTTGCTTTGTAGGTATCACGCACCTGCCAAACAATAACCGCAGCAATTTCAATGGGGTTGCCCATTTTATCGTTTACCTTAAGCTTGTTGCTTTCAAAGTTATTTACCCGAAGGCTAAGGCGCACCTTTTTGTACAAAGGGTTTACAAACCGCAGCCCATTTTCTTTAACCGTGCCCACATATTTGCCAAAAAAAGTGCAAACCGCGCTTTGGTTAGGGCTTATTACCAATAACCCTTTAAAAATAAATATGGCCGAGAAGAAAAGCAGCAGCCCAGCCCAAAAACCAGCATCGGGGGTGCTGCCCTCATGCACGCCGCCTACAAACAGCAATATTGAAATACCCATTAATGCAACAGCCAGTATTAAGGCAATAAAGCCAGATACAGGGGTAATATTTTTCTCCATAAAATTTGTTTTGATATTATTTTGATATCAAATGTATATAAGCTGGTTTAATTGCCAAAATCTTATTTTTACGCGGAAATACAGCTTTATGAAAGGAAAAATGTTGCTCTTTTTGGCCGTTTTGTTTGTTTTTGCCCCTGCGTTTGCCGCAAAGGTTGATACGGTTTTTGTGTACAGCGCCAGCATGCACAAGAATATAGGTTGTGTGGTGGTTAAACCGGAGGGTTATAAACAAAAGGGCAAACATTACCCTGTTTTGTACCTGCTGCACGGCTACAGTGGCAACTACAGCGACTGGATAAAGAAAGTGCCGGCCATAAAAGAATACGCTGACAGGTATAAAATATTTATTGTTTGTCCCGACGGGGCCTTTAGCAGTTGGTATTTTGACAGCCCTGTGGATACTGCCATGCACTACGAAACGCATGTAGCCAAAGAAGTACCCGCTTATATTGATGCACACTACCCCACCATAACCAACCGTAACGCCCGGGCTATTACAGGGTTAAGTATGGGCGGGCATGGAGGGCTTTTTTTGGGCATTAGGCATGCAGAAACATTTGGCGCCT
>CAZRDD010000342.1:0-5835 GCA_964598675.1 uncultured Parafilimonas sp. | reverse complement strand
TGTTATGGCTGCCGGTGGTTGCAAGGGTTTTCTTTGCCCGGTTAATACGCCCACAAACATTTTTATTAACGAGGTAAACAATTGCTCCCCCTGTTCATCCGTGTCGGCCACCAGTACATTTACGCCTGCCATGGTGTAAGGCTTTGCCAAAAATGCCGATGGCTGAAACTCCTGTTTGTAAATGCGTAAAGCGGTGTGTAAATGGGCCGGGGCAAAATGGCTGGCAAAAGCGTAAGGCAGCCCTTTTGCCGCCGCAAGGTGCGCACTGTCTGTGCTGGAGCCTAATATATATACGGGTACGCCGGTGCCCTCGGCAATGGGTACCCTTACTGCTGACGGCCGGTTTGCTGCCGAAAAATAAGCCTGTATGTTATCTAGCTCCGCCGGAAACAGTTGTGATGCCTGTACAAAATCGCGCCGTATGGCATGGGCCGTTTGCTGGTCGGTACCCGGTGCCCTGCCCAGGCCTAAATCAATACGGTTGGGGTACAACTGTGCCAGGGTGCCAAACTGCTCGGCCACAATCAGCGGCGAATGGTTTGGCAGCATCACCCCGCCCGAGCCTACCCGTATGGTATTTGTATTCTCTGCAATGTACCCAATAAGTATAATGGGGGCAGTGCTGCCTATATGGTCCGAATTGTGGTGTTCGGCAAACCAAATGCGTTTGTAACCAGTTGCTTCCGCCTGCTTTGCCAATGCCAGGGCATTGTGCAGGGCCTGTTGCAGGTTTTGCCCCTGCGATACAATGGCGAGTTCTAAACTTGAATAGGCTGTTTTTTGATGTTCCATAGTAAATACAGCAAAGTTAGCCCATATTGCCGGTTTTGCAGGCGGCACTTGCACCTTCAACAAAGTAACTTAAGCCCCGGCCTTACGTTAGGGCCTAGCATTACCAACCCCAGGCAGGAGGCAGGTAAAACAAAAATCCCCGTAAATGTTTTATTTACAGGGATTCAATTTTTTTGCGTTGACTTTGGTGGAAGGGGAGAGGCGTTTTAACCAAATACCTTGTATTTGCAGCATGTTATTGCGTTCATCTCCCTGAAAGGGGCAGTTTTTTTTGCCAAAAATTACGCGTTATAATGGGGGTCAAATTCCACAATCCATTCAATACCATATTTGTCCCTAAACATTCCGGCATAGGTACCCCAGGGGCTGTCGCCAATGGGCCCTTCAACACTTCCGCCTGCTGATAGCCCGTTAAAGACCTTGTCAGCCTCTTCACGGCTTTCTGCATTAACTAATATTTTAGACCTGTTTTCGTTTTCGCTAACCCGCCCAATAAAATCAGGTACATCGTTGGCTATTAACACATTGTGTTTGCCTATGGGCAAAGCAATGGTCATTATTTTGTTTGCTTCATTTTCAGGTATCTGAAATTCAGCACTTGCCAGGTCTTTGAAACGGATGATTTTTGTGAATTCACCGCCAAAAACTGATTTGTAAAAAGTAAATGCTTCTTCAGCATTACCATTAAAGTTAATCCAGGGATTGATTGTTCTCATAACTGTTGATTTTAAGTGTTATTTATTAAATGCATGCTATTTAGCATTACGGTAACTATGTGGTTAGTAATTTTCTCATTTCATTGTTGATAATACTTCGTCAAGCTGATTAAACTGAATTTCCCAGCTTTGCCTGAATTGGGCTATCCAGTGGTCCAGTTCCTGCATTTTTTTTGCATTAAAGTGGTAATAAATCTCCCTGCCGCTTTGTTCAGGTTTAATTAAGTCGCATAGATGCAATACTTTAATGTGTTTAGATACTGCCTGGCGGGTCATATCAAATTTTTCCGCCATGGCATTTGGTGTTAATGCCTGTATAGCAATTAAGGTTAATATAGCCCTGCGCGTAGGGTCTGCTATGGCCTGAAATATATCTGGTTTCATGCTTAATGGATAATTGTGCAACTTTCTGGTTGCAAATATATGTGCAACTTTTTAGTTGCGCAAATATATTTTTTGTATTTTTTGGCAGGTATAAGCAATTTATCCAGCACACGTTCCATATTCGCCACAAATTCGCTACTTTGTTCAGGTGGAATGCAACCCTTCAATCGTGAACTGCCGGGAAGCCAAAATTCTGCCGCTTGTTTATCCGGCAATACCAAACGCAAAACTCATTTGGCGCATTGCCAGTAATATGTCTCCTGACGGGGTTCACGTAGCTGGCACACTTGTAACAACGAAAGGCGCCCTTGTTTTAGTGAGTGAGTTAACCAGGGTTTCTGATGAAAAAGGCGATCACTACGAACTTCAAAATTCAAAAGTGATTACCGGCGATAAAAAAGAAACTGATACTTCTGCCTTCCGTCCCTCATCTCACGGCGGAGGCGAGGTTAAAAGTTTTCTGGAGATGGGGCGTTACCTCACCTGCAGTTCTGTATTCGAAAGCAGCAACTTCGACCTATCTAAAATTAACCTTGCAACAGGCGAAGTAACACGCCTCACTAAACATTTCAGTTATGACGAAGGCACTTATCCTTCGCCGGATGGTAAATGGATTATTTTTCAAACGCACAGGCAAACAACGCGAATGGATGCATTCGGGCTGATACCAAGGCCGCTCATCGCAGGTATGCCGCAAGCCGCCGGGGTTGCCTACCAGAGAAATGCAGAATTTGAAGGAGACCTTCCAGATGCAAGGCGGTTTTACGGCCTTACAATGGTTGATCAATATGGCGACAGGGCACGGCTTCCCGAAGATGGTTACACAGGCCAGAACATAACAGTTGCTAAGGATAACTTTACGCTCTACAATCATTTCGGAAATTTTACCTGGGACCCCACAAGTACGCATGGGGTATTCTGGGAGCAACTGGACCCTAAGGTGCAAAAGCCGGGTGGAAAAGAAGGGCGCCTGAGGATGATACGTTTCACTTCCAGGAAGCCCACCAAACCTCTTGAGCCATTTACGCCCGATATGAAGTGGGCAATTGATCTGAAAGACATTAAATGGTCGCTGCCGGTCATGCCTGAAGAAGGCATTCTTAAAGGATATGTTTCTGGCTATGCTGAAATAAGCACCCAAAAACCAGCATCAGGTTCACAGGAAGAGCCACGCCGTGCCATTAAATATTTCAACTTTTCAGATGATGGTGAATATGTTTTAAACGGTACTGAATCAACAACGCTGGGCGGAAATTTTGCAACACCGGTATCATGGGATGCAGACATAAAAGTATCAGGAAAAAGAACAGGCTTTTTGAAAGTAGAGCATGTAAAATTCTATATCAATAAAATGTCATCAGGCACAATAAAGGCAGCATTAGGCAATCATAAAGTAGAGCTCGATCTTGCAAAAGGCTTGCCAACAGGAGTGCCTGGCGAACTTCGGTAAAATGCGATTGCCTTAAGATGTTTAATAAAAACAATAATCATGAAAGTTCAAAACAAAGTAATTGTAGTAACAGGTGGCGGAAGCGGTATGGGGCGTGAATTGGTACTTCATCTTCTTAAGAAAGATGCAAAGGTTATTACTATAGATATCAATCAAGCCGGTTTACAGGAAACTGTTATGCTGGCTGGCGATAAAAAAGATTCACTTAAAACTTTTGTTGTTGACATCACCAGCAAGACAGCCGTGGAGGAATTTTTTGCAAAAGCAATTGCCCAATTTGGATTTGTTGATGGCATTATAAACAATGCCGGAATCATTCAACCCTTTGTAAAAATTAATGCATTGGGGTACGATGCGATAGAGCGTGTGATGAATGTAAATTTTTATGGCACACTTTACATAACGAAAACTTTTCTGCCACATCTTCTCACACGCCCCGAAGCACACATCATGAATATATCGAGCATGGGCGGTTTCTTGCCGGTGCCGGGTCAATCTATTTATGGCGCATCAAAAGCAGCAGTAAAATTATTAACAGAGGCGCTTCATTCCGAACTTGCAAACACCAATGTAAAAGTAACTGTCGTTTTTCCCGGTGCTGTTAATACGAACATTACAAAAAATTCCGGCTTAAACATTCCGGCGCAATTGAATACAGAACAGAAACCTATGAAAACATTGTCTGCTGCAAAAGCTGCAGAGATAATGATCAATGGCATGGAGAGCAATAGTTATCGTGTGCTGGTTGGCAAGGATGCTAAGTTTATGGATGCTATTTACAGGTTAAACCCTGCTTATGCAGCCGGATTTATTTATAAAAAAATGAAAGTGTTATTAGGCGAATAATTTTTGTTTTTAAGAATAGGCTGTTTGGGGAAGGAGGCTCTAATTATAGAGACATCACCATGCAGCAAATTACTGACTTCCCTGCTGATATTATTAATCGTTTAGTTCTGGGCTGTATGGTGGAAGAAAAAACACTTCAATCCTTGCTTTATTTGCCTGGAGCCATTGGCCGGCCCGCCGGGTTCTTCGGCAAAAACCATACTTCTGTGGGCATGAAGTTTATAAGAGGGTTGAGTGATAATATTGACGCAACAGTTGAAATAAATAGTTGTAACGGAACAAGAATATTGCTCGGTTTTAGGTGTGATGCTGCTGTTTATATATCACGAACGGCTGATGAAGAAATAACCAGCGCATTTTAAAAAAATAAACGCTATCGTGCAGTACTTGCTGCTTCCCCAAGCCGTTTAGCAACAACTAAGTTCTTTTCACCATCAGCTTTTCAAAACAGGTGGTTTAACCCTTTTTAAAATAAAATTTATTTCAATCCCCCCATTTTTTCAAAGTGAATGTATTTAATACAAACCGGGCGTTTTTAACGCTGCCGGTACTATTTAAAACTACCATTACAGGGCATGTTTTAAATACGGTTAAATAATTAAGCGTGTTAAAGGGTGCAGTCAGCAACCCTGGTGGTTTTTGTTCACCATGTAATATTTGGGGTTCTGTAGGTTTACCGGTATAAGGCCGGCAGGCATGCTGTTGCCCTAACTGAAGAAATATGCAGTCAGCAGCTTTGAGGGGCAACATTTTATTGCGGGCTTCAATGTGTTTTATTGCGGCTGCGGGTTACTAATAGCAAAATGATGGGCTGCCCACTGGCAGCCCATGCAAAAAACGTATAACCAGGTAATGTATATGGCAATAAATTTCAATTTCGGCAAGTACTTAACGGGGAGTTTTATTTGTTTTATGCTGTTCGCCAGCCAAAATGCTTTTGGACAGATAAAGCCGCAAACCATGGTTCAAATTCGGAAGCTGGTTGCTGAAAAGCAATCACGCACGCAGGAAGACCGTAAAGTTTCATCGCAACTGCTGCAGGCGGTGAGAGAATCAAATGGACTGCCTATGACGGATGGAGTTTCCCTTAAACCGGCAAATGTAAATGCGGATGCATCAGGCAACCTGGAGGTGGATATCAACGCAACTGTAAGCCGGGAGTTGCTTGACCTGATAAGGAGCGGCGGCGGAAAAATTATTTTCTCCTCCCCAAAATTTCATTCCATACGTGCGCTGGTTAACCTTTCCACCATAAAAAATATCAGTGGTTACAACGGGGTTAAGTTTATAAAGCCTGCATCCCAGGGCCATACCGTTGGTGGAAAAACAAATGCGCCAATGTTACAGGCGGGCGGCAGCTCCGGGCCTGTAAATACTTGGCAGCCTGCTCGGCAGGGTGCAAGCCGTACTGCCGCCAAAAACAGGGAAGCAAATGTGCGGCGGCAATTAAAAGAATATATGCTTACGCTGGGCACAGGCTCCGTTAATTCGGAGGGCGACCATACCATGGGCGCCGACAGCGCGCGTGCAAAATACGGCTACGAAGGGCAGGGTATAAGGATTGGTGTAATGAGCGACAGCTACAATGCCTTAGGCGGGGCCGCCGCCGACGTTGCCAACGGCGACCTGCCCGGCCCCGGTAACCCT
>CAZRDD010000341.1:1195-5854 GCA_964598675.1 uncultured Parafilimonas sp. | reverse complement strand
CTGGGATGTTTTGTTTATTGAACTGCTGCAAACCTTTATTTGGTTTAACCCCTGCTTATACTTTTACGAAAAGGCCATACAGCTTAACCACGAATTATTAGCCGATGAAACCGTAATATGTGAGTACAACAACGTGTACCACTACCAAACCTTATTGCTGGATAAAATTGAACAAAACAACCACACACAATTTGCCAGCAGTTTTAATTACCTGATAACCAAAAAACGATTAACCATGATGACAAAAAACCCAAACCGGGGCAGAGCAATGTTGCTAAAAATGGCAACCCTGCCTTTACTTGTATGCGCTGTGCTTGCCTTTTCAACAAGGGTGCAATCGCAAACATTTGCCAAGCCTGCAAAAACGCCAGCCCCGCAGCTTAAAAAAGAGGCGGCACAAAATGATGTACTTGAAGAATATGAAAGCGAAGTAAAGAAGGCAAACGCCCATAAGGTTAAAACAAAGAAAGGTGAAACACAGATATTATTTGTTGGCGGAGACGACCCGGCAGTATTTAACCGCTTAGACAATCTTTACCAACGCATGAGCCCCGCACAAAGAAAAAAAGCTACAAAGGTTTTTGATATTCCGGCCTTGCCACCACCAGCCAAAGTAAGCCCTGCTACCGATGAATTTACCAAATGGGGCAACCCAACCCTGTACGGGGTTTGGGCAGATGGCAAACGCCTGAAAAACAGCGAGCTGGCACACCTAAACCCTGCGGATTTTGTATATTATAACGCCAGCCCGTTAACAGAAAAAGCAAGGCTGAACGATAAATTTAATGTACAGATTGATATGATGACATTGCCCTATTACAATACTGTTTATAAAAGAGCAATAGAACAAAACAAGTAACCAGTTTTCAACCCTTTACTTAAACTGATAAGCCCCATACAAATAACTTGTATGGGGCTTATCAGTTTATAAAGCTTAAGTTAACTGTTCCTCAGCTTCTTAATTTCTTCGGTAAGTTTTGGCACCACTTCAAAAGCATCGCCTACTATGCCGTAATCTGCCGCTTTAAAAAATGGCGCTTCAGGGTCTTTGTTTATTACCACAATATGCTTGCTGCGGTTAACACCGGCAAGGTGCTGTATGGCACCGGAGATACCAATGGCAATGTATAAATTGGGTGCTACCTGCACACCGGTTTGGCCAACATGCTCGTAGTGTGGCCGCCAATGGCTGTCCGCCACGGGGCGGCTGCAGGCGGTTGCTGCATGCAGCACATGGGCCAGGTCTTCCACAATACCCCAGTTTTCGGGGCCTTTAAGGCCGCGGCCACCACCTACCACAATTTCGGCTTCGGTTAATGGCACCTCGCCTTTCACCTTGTTAACACCGGTAATTTTTAAGCTTGGCGCCGCAATGGCAATACTTAGCTCGCTGATGGTGGCAACACCTTCACCCGCTACAATTTTATAGCTGTTGGGGTTTAACGATATTACTTTTACCGCACTTGTTATGGCAACATTGGCAAATGCCTTGCCACTGAACACTGCTTTTTTAACCGTAAACCCGCTGGCTGTATCAGGCAGGGCTACTGCGCCAGTAACCAGGCCAGCTTTAAGCTTTGCCGCTGTAATGGCCGCTACAGCCTTACCGGTTTGGTTATGGCTTAGTACCAGCACATTTGCACCAACAGCAGTAACTGCCGCCGCTACGGCACCAGCGTACACATGCGCATCAATGGTATTAAGTGCGGGGCTGCTTACCTGGTTTACTTTGGTTATACCGTATTTGCCAAGGGCTGCAAGGTCATCATTAACGGTGCCCAGCAACAAACCTTCGGCGGTGGTGCCAAGCTGTGCGGACACCTGAACACCGTACGACAATGCTTCGTAAGAAGCTTTTTTTATCTGACCATCGGCATGGTCAATAAGTATTAACACTGACATAGCTTTATTTTTAGTGTACCACCCATGCCCTATGGCATTGGCCGGTATGCTTATTAGGTATTTTTTATTGCTTTTATCGGTTGCAGGTATTACGGCCTGCGGTTTTTTATAGCTGCCCAACGGACTGCTGTACAAGTGTGCGACGCAAGGAACGGTGAGGATAGTGATAAAGCCCGGTCCATATATAAGTGTTGTACATTTTAACGGCTTGCCCAAAAAACACAGTGGGTTCCATTTACGCCCACCATCAAATCCGCAACACCAAGGCTAATCTTTCAAACTTCCTGTCTTTCGGACTTCCCGTCTTCCCTATATCGCCTTCGCTTCCTCGTGCAACAACCTCACCAGTTCGGCCACATTATCGGCAGCCACCAGTTTAACCCCGGCCTTTGCAGGCGGCAGTTCGTAGCTGGTAACCTGGGTAAGCGGCTGTATAGCGGCTGGCTCAACCACCTTCAGCGGTTTGGTACGGGCGGCCATAATACCGCGCATATTGGGTATGCGCTGCTCGGCCACGCCTTTTGCACAGCTAACCACCACGGGCAGCGATACTTCGGCGGTTTCCTCGCCCCCTTCAATTTCGCGGGTAATGGTGGCGGTAGTGCCTGCCAGCTCAAATTTTGTTGCCAGCGAAATAAAGGGCACATCCAGCAAACCGGCAATGGTGCCGCCTACGGAAGAACTGTTGTAATCAATGGTTTCTTTACCGGTAAAAATAAGGTCGTAGCCACCCGCTTTGGCCACTTCGGCTATTTGCGCGGCTATGTAAAAACTATCATCGCCGGTGGTGTTAATGCGTATGGCCTCATCGCCACCCAGGGCCAACGCCTTGCGGATGATGGGCTCTACATCAGCACCGCCTGCTGTTACAAGGTGTATGGTAGTGCTGGCATCTTTCTCCTTTAGCTCAATGGCGCGCACCAAGGCATACCATTCATCGTAAGGGTTAATAATCCATTGTACACCTGCTTCCTCAAACTTTGTGCTGCCGTCTTTAAAAGCAATTTTTGATGTTGTATCCGGCGTTTTACTTATGCAGACTAAAATTTTCATACTGGCTTACCCCTGCCGGGTTTTAAGTTTATGAATATGATTTACCTGCAACAAATGTAATAACAAGTGTTAGTATAAAAAAGTTGTTTATGCAACTATTTTTAAATAAAAAGTGAAAACTTTTATGAAGAGGCAAAGGCTATTTAACCCGGCATAATATGGCCATGTTATTTTTACTTCAACAAGTTAAAGGGTAATTTATTGTTGAAGTAAGAAAGGAGGCTATCAGTACAACAATCGGTTGAAGGATAAGCCGCAGCCCCCGCCGAAGGCGGGTGCGCCTTACATTATAACAATGGTTTCCCGCAAAGGCGCGAAGCCGCCAAGCAGGCAGTGTTAAAAAGTATCTGGTTGCAGCGGACCTTTTTCCTTATGTCCCTTGGCGGCTTTGCGCGAAAAAAATTTCTCACAAAGCTTAAAGCTGTTAAGCAGGCTTTGGATAAGTAGCATAACCGCGGATTGAATGATAAAACGTAGGGGATACCCCAACCAAAGCACCAGCGGATACCGAAAAGAGCAGTTGACAGCGGTGAGATAAAAACGCAGCCCGCTACTTTTTAAGCAGGCGGTTGTTGAGTATTTTCTCCATCACCTCCTCCTTTTGATACTTGCTAACCGGCACGGTGTATTTGCCGGTATGCAGTACATTGCCTTCAATAGTGTTTACCTGGCTTATGTTTACAATGTACGATTTGTGGGGCTGTATAAACTGCGCCGCTGGCAGGCTTTCCTGCAGGCTGCGCAGGGTGGCATGGGTAACCAGCTTTTTATCGGCGGTATAAATGGCGGCGTAGTTCTCCAGCGCCTCAATAAACAAAATATCGCTGTACAGCACCTTCTCCAGCCTGTTATCGGTTTTAATAAAAATGTACTGGGCCTCGCCTGGTTGTTTGGCTAAAAAATAATCGTAGGCCTTATTGGCGGCTTTTAAAAACCGCTCGAACGGTATGGGCTTCACCAGGTAATCCAGCACATCCAGCTCAAAGCCTTGCAGGGCATACTGTTCATACGCAGTGGTAAAAATAACTTTGGGCGGGTTGGGGAAGCTTTTTAAAAATTCAATACCCGTTATATAGGGCATTTCAATATCTAAAAAAAGCAGTTGCACACTTTGCTGTTTAAGGGTGGTGTTTAGCTGTATAGCATCCTCGCAGGTGGCCACCACATTTAAAAAGCCTGTTTTTGCCGCATAACCCAGCAGCCCTTTGCGGGCAACGGGTTCATCATCCGTTATAATACAGCTTATGGTTAAACCACCCATTAGTTAAGTGTTAGTGTTAATTCGGCCAAAAAGCTGTTTTGCTTAATGGTAGTAGCAAAACTATGCCTGCCTGGGTATAAAAGCGCCAGCCTGCGCTTTAGGTTATCCAACCCTATGCCGCCTTTTTTTGTAAAAAGCATTTCGTGCGGCACGGAGTTTTCCACGCAAAAATAAATGCTACCCCCCTCCTGTTTTTTCAGCGCCATTTGTATATGGTAATCCCCGCCAACGTATTTAAAAGCGTTTTCAACCAGGGGCAAAAATAGCAAGGGGTACACCTGCTGTCCGTTAAGGTTTTTATCAAAACAAACCTCAAGCTGCAGCTTGGTGGAGGAGCGTAGTTTTTGCAGGTCAATAAAGTTTTGCAGGTATTGCACCTCGCTGCTGATGGCTACGGTCTGCTGCTGATCGTACAACTGGTAGCGCAGCAACTCGGCAAACTT
>CAZRDD010000341.1:0-1185 GCA_964598675.1 uncultured Parafilimonas sp. | reverse complement strand
TTTTTGGCTTCCTCCACGCTTTCATCCATTTGAAAATAAATGGTGTTAAGGGCATTGAACAAAAAATGCGGATGATACTGCGCTTTTAAAAACTTAAGCTCGGTTTGCAGCTTATCGTTGGTTAGTTTTTCTAACTGCAGCCGGTTGTTTATATACGCCTGTAAAAAGTTGTTGCTGCGCACTACACCGTAATAAATAAAAGCATACAGCAACGGAATGGTGTTAATATCAACCACATCGTACCACTGCAGGCCATCATCAGTAAAAGCGGCCATGGGGATTGTAAATATGGTTTGCACCAGTTGGTTTGCAATAAATACACACAACAGCTCGTATGCTATACGCTTGTACGAAAACGCTGCATGCCATTTATTATCAAACCAGCGGAACAACAACCTGTACACCCACAGCAAAAAGTACCCCATAACCGCACAGGTAGTCATCTCAAAGGCATTGAGCGCCAGGGAGCGGTGCCAGAACTTCATGCCCGTAACACTATCCAGCAACAGGCGTATGGTAAAATAAACCAGCAGCCCGTACAGTGGCGGAAAACCATATTTCCAGAATTTCTTCATCATACCGGTTGAAAGTTACAACTATTTATACTGATGGTTTTAAGGCAGGCTGCGCCGCACTTTCGCCAACCTGTTTTGGGGCTGTTTTTTTGGCTGCGGGCTTCATACCAAACAAAAAACGCATTACCGGGTAAGGCTTAATAAACAAATGAAAAACAGACATACTAATAAAAAACGTGGCCACAACGGTAAAAAAGTATTTAAGGCCAACCCCATCGGGTGCCCTTACCACATAATAGGCCAGTATTACAATAACGGTTTGGTGCAGAATATAAAACGGGTAAACAGCCTGGTTTATATAGTTTAATGCAGGGCTGGGTTTGTTTAGGTATTTTTTGCCATAACCAACGGCAGTTAATACCCACATCCACCCCGAAACAGCCTGTAGCCCCATAAACGCGTAGGTGCGCCAGTTGTTTTCATAATCTTTTATCACATCCCAGGGTTCTATATCGTTCCAGCGCACGTAGTTAATGCTTAACAGGCTTATAAAAGCAACGGCAAACGAGGTGCGGCGGTTGCGCTCAATACTATCCATAAAAACCGGGTTGGCAATACAAATAAAACCCGCCAATAAAAAGAAGAGCCAGTAAAACAGGTAGGCATAATC
>CAZRDD010000340.1:0-5862 GCA_964598675.1 uncultured Parafilimonas sp. | reverse complement strand
TGCTGGAGCTGCATGCCATGCACAACAAGCCAACCGCCCTGCCGCCAGCCATAACCAACCTGCATAAGCTGCGCGAACTACGCCTGAGCAACAACCTGCTGCACAGCCTGCCGCCAGATATTGGCAAGCTGGAAAACCTTACCACGCTTGATTTGCGCAACAACAGGCTTACAGCACTGCCCGATAGCATTGTGCAATTAAAAAAACTGCGGTGGTTGGATGCGAGGGGCAACCAGCTAACCAGCATACCTGCGGGTATTGCTGCATTGCCCAACCTGGAAAAGCTTGACCTGCGCTGGAACAATATTGTGTTACCACCTGCATTTGTAAGCGCCCTGAGGCAAAAAGGCTGTATTGTGTACGTGTAAACCAGCGGCACAGTACCAACCCATAAAGCAACTGCCTGCAAACCAGCATACAGTATACTATGTTAATTTACAACTTAATGTGCTAATAAAGCAATCTGCCGTACACGCAATTAACTAATCTCTTATCTTCGCCATCAAAATTCTACAGTGTATGAACCTTCACGAATACCAGGCTAAGGAATTACTGAAAAAGTACAACGTGCCCGTGCAGGAAGGCATTGCCGTTGATACGGTAATGGCTGCCGAAGAAGCTTACAGGCAAATTAAAACGCAAACAAACAACAACTTTGCTGTTATTAAAGCCCAGATACATGCCGGGGGCCGTGGCAAAGGCAATATTGTAGGCAGCACGCAGCGCGGTGTAGCAGTGGCAAAAAGCCTTGAAAATGTAACAGAAATAGCCACCAATATTCTTGGCCATACACTGGTTACCATACAAACAGGCCCTGCCGGTAAAAAAGTAAACAAAATACTGGTTGCCCAGGATGTGTATTACCCAGGCCCCAACCCGGTAAAGGAATTTTACCTGTCTATTTTGCTTGACCGTACCAAAGGCCAGAATGTAATTATGTACAGCACCGAGGGCGGTATGAACATTGAAGATGTTGCACACGATACCCCTGAGAAAATATTTAAGGAGTGGGTACACCCAGGTGGCGGCCTGCAACCCTTTCAGGCACGTAAAATTGCCTTTAACTTTGGCCTAAGCGGCGAAGCTTTTAAAAACTGCGTAAAGTTTGTAACCAATTTATACAATGCTTACGTTGGGCTTGATTGCAGCATGCTTGAAATTAACCCGCTGTTTAAAACCAGCGACGAAAAAATTATAGCCGTTGACTGTAAGATGAACCTTGACGAAAACGCCCTGATGCGCCACCCCGACCTGGCTGCACAACGCGATATTACCGAGGAAGACCCAACTGAAGTTGAAGCAGGCCAGTACAACCTTAACTTTGTAAAATTAGATGGCAACGTGGGTTGTATGGTAAACGGCGCAGGCCTTGCCATGGCTACCATGGATATGATTAAATTAAGCGGCGGCGAACCTGCCAACTTTTTAGACGTAGGCGGTACTGCCAATGCACAAACAGTTGAAGCGGGCTTCCGTATTATAATGAAAGACCCCAACGTTAAAGCAATACTGATTAACATATTTGGCGGTATAGTACGTTGCGACCGTGTTGCGGCGGGTGTTATTGAAGCTTACAATAAACTGGGCAATATTACCATACCCATTATTGTACGTTTACAGGGTACCAATGCGGCTGAAGCCAAAAAGCTTATTGACGAAAGCGGCCTTAAAGTACAGTCTGCCATTTTGCTTAGCGAAGCAGCAGCACTGGTTAAGCAGGCAGTAGCTTAGCAAAGCCATGCTGGTGGGTTAGCCAGCAATTACTTGTTTTTAATGTTCCATCAATTATAACTGGCGCCTGCGGTAACACGCAGGCGTTTTTGTTTTAACGATGCCCTGCAATTACTTTTTGGCAAACAAGGCCGTAAGCGCCTCAATATCCTGCGGGCTGGTGCGGCAGCAGCCACCTATTATGGTAGCGCCAGCCTGCTGCCAGCGTGCAGCCTCGGCAATAAAATCGGCATGGTCTTTACCGGGTAGCCAGCATTTGTGTACCGCATCCCAGGTTTCGCCTTTGTTGGGGTACACCATAACGGGTTTGCTGGTTACAGCATGGGTTATGCCCGCCAACGAAGCAACAAACTGCGGTGGTGTGCAGTTAACGCCCACGGCTACAAAATCTCCGCTTTGGTTAGCCAGGGCAGCGCAGTTGGCAAATGGCTGGCCGCTGCATACATGGGCATCATCCTTACAGCTAAAACTTATCCAGTAAGGTACACCGGCAAACTCCTGCATCACCTCTACCAATGCAATGCCCTCTTCCAGGCAGGGTATGGTTTCGCAAGCAAGCAGGTCGGCCCCACTGTTGGCCAGTACGGCTATACGCGGGCGGTGAAAATCTTTAAGCGCCTCAATACTCAAACCATAATCCCCCCTGTACTCCGATCCATCTGCCAGCGAAGCCCCATAAGGCCCTACTGACGCTGCTACCAGCGGGTAGCCGGTAACTTTACCGGTTTTAAGGGCTTCGTCCCTGGCCTCAATGGCCAGCGTAACGCTAAGCTGCATTAACTCAGCCGCCTGCTGGCGCGTGTAGCCGTGTTTGGCAAACCCTTCAAAACTGGCCTGGTAACTGGCGCTGGTAATAATTTTTGCACCGGCAAGCAGGTAATCGTAATGTACCTGTTTTATCAGCACAGGGTTTTCCGTAAGTAACTTTGCCGACCATAAGGAGTGGTTGAGATTAGCCCCCCTGCTTTCCAGCTCGGTAGCCAGTGCGCCATCCATTACAATAATGCCATTGGTATCAATCAATTCCTGCAGGGTATGCCTCATAACCGGTATGTTTAAGGTTGCTAAATAAAGAAAAATAATACAAAAACAGGTTATTGATTTGCACGGGTTAGTTACTACATTTAACCCAAAAACTCAAGGATGCCTTACCGTATTTTAGTTTTGCCTCTATTGTTATTTTGTAGTTGCGGCACACCTGCCGGGCCGCAAAATAACGGGCAAACAAATGGAATACGCAATAGCAACGACAACAGGGATACGCTGGTGATTACTTATAAAGCGGCCGTTTATTACCAACCAGATTCAGCCAGGATAGCACAAGCCAAATCAGAGAATGAAGCAGACTTTTATACAGCAGCAGATGACAACCTGTACTATATGCAAGCCTCGCGTAAGTTTTTAGACAGTATACACATGACGATTCTTGATGCCAAAGGCAAAAAGTTTCTAAAATTTGTACTCCCTGGTAATCAACATACTATTATCAAGCTTGATACGCTGACAACTTTGTGGGGACTGTATTTTTTTGATGGTGTAAAACCGCCACAGGAAGCCGATATGACTACTCCAGACATTAGCTATTCAGACTACTTTAAACATTAACTACTCATGCAAAATATTAAAATTGCCTCTGCCCAGTTTGAACATAAAAACGCTGATAAACAATACAACCTTAGCGTAATTGATGCCTTATCGGCTAAAGCAGCGGCACAGGGGGCGCAGGTTGTTGCTTTTCATGAATGCTCCATAACAGGGTATGCTTTTGCCAGAACGCTGGATAAGCAACAAATGCTGGACATAGCCGAAACGGTGCCCGATGGCGAAAGCACCCAAGCCCTTATAGCCATTGCAACTAAAAACAATATAGCCATACTGGCGGGCCTGTTTGAAAAAGATGCAGCAGGCCACCTGTACAAAACCTATATATGTGTTGATAAAACCGGCCTGCTTGCCAAATACCATAAACTGCACCCTTTTATTAACCCGCACCTTACACCGGGCAGCAGCTACTGTGTGTTTAACCTGTATGGCTGGCAGTGCGGCATACTTATTTGTTACGACAATAATATTGTTGAAAACGTGAGGGCCACCGCCCTGCTTGGTGCGGATATTATTTTTATGCCGCACGTTACTATGTGTACACCTTCCACCAGGCCGGGCGCAGGTTTTGTTGATCCAGCGTTGTGGCTTAACCGGGAGGCCGACCCCACCAGCCTGCGTATTGAATTTAATGGATTAAAAGGCCGTGAATGGCTGATGAAATGGTTGCCTGCCCGCGCTTACGACAATGGTGTGTATGCTGTTTTCAGCAATGCTATTGGCATGGATGATGACCAGCTTAAAAATGGCTGCAGTATGATTATTGACCCCTTTGGCGATATTATTGCCGAATGCCGCACCTTGGGCAACGATATAGTTACCGCCACCCTTTTACCCGCCAACCTTACCGATGCGGGCGGTTACCGGTACAGAAAAGCCCGGCGGCCATTGTTATATGCAGAAATTATTGGCAAGCCCCACGAGCCCGAACAAAAAGTGGTTTGGCTTGGTAAATAAAAAATAAGAAGGTTGGTAAGTACCGGTTACCCCTTTAAATTAAACAGGGTATCTACAAACTCGTGTTTATCAAATACAATCAGGTCGTCAATTTTTTCGCCAACGCCTATGTATTTTACCGGTATGTTAAACTGGTTAGCAATAGCCAGCACTACGCCGCCTTTGGCCGTACCATCCAGTTTGGTAATTACCATAGCGGTAACATCGGTAGCTGCAGTAAACTGGCGGGCCTGTTCCAGCGCATTCTGCCCGGTTGAGCCATCCAGTATCAGCAGCACTTCGTGCGGCGCATCGGGTATAACTTTTTTAATAACCCTTTTTATCTTGCTCAACTCATCCATTAAATGAATTTTGTTGTGCAGGCGGCCAGCGGTATCAATAATAACCACGTCTACATCTTTTGCTACAGCGCTTTGCACTGCATCAAACACCACGGCGGCAGGGTCGCTGCCCATGGCTTGCTTTACAATAGGCACCCCTACCCTTTCGCTCCAAATGGTTAGCTGGTCAACAGCGGCAGCCCTAAAAGTATCACCGGCACCAAGCAGTACGCTTTTGCCCGCCTTTTTATAGTTGTGTGCAAGTTTGCCAATGGTGGTTGTTTTACCAACACCATTAACGCCCACCACCAGTATAACATAAGGTTTTTTACCCGGCGGCACCTGAAAACGGCGGTAGTTATCATCGCCTGCATCGGCCAGCATGCCCACAATTTCTTGCTGTAGTATGCTGTTTAACTCGCTGGTGTTTACGTATTTATCCCGCGCAACCCTTTCCTCTATTTTTTTAATAATAGCTCTGGTGGTCTCTATCGCTACATCGCTGCTCACCAGGGCATCTTCAAGGGTATCCAGCACTTCTTCATCCACGGTACTTTTGCCCGCTATGGCCTTGGTAATTTTAGCAAAAAAACCTTCTTTGGTTTTTTGCATGCCCTGGTCAAGGCTTTCTTTTTCTTTCTTACCAAAAAGTTTCCCTAAAAAACTCATGATCAGTGTTTTATAATAGTTTCCGGCGTTAAGTTAGTACAATCCGGTTAACAAACAGGCTTTTATCCACCCCAATAATAAACGGGCACTAAATATAGGTGTAATTGCGGCAGCACGATAAACTAAATACAAAAAGCCGTCTCAATGATAGCACAGAGACAGCTTTTTAAATAAGAATATGTAAACCGGAGAAGCTTATTTCTCGGCCATGAAGTCTTTTACTTTATCCTTGTGCACAATAGCCTCCTTAAAGGTATATGCACCAGTTTTGGGGCTACGTACAGCCCTTATAACTTTAGTCCAGTTTTTGGCTTCGGCTGAAGCCTTAAGGTCTTTTAACTTCGCGTTTTTAGAAGCTGCTTTTGCCATAACTATTTAATTTCTTTATGTACAGTAACTTTTTTCAAAATAGGGTTATACTTCTTAAGCTCTAAACGCTCAGGAGTATTTTTCTTGTTCTTTTTGGTAATGTAGCGGCTGGTACCAGCTTTGCCACTCGCTTTATGCTCAGTGCATTCCAAAATAACCTGCACTCTGCTGCCTTTCTTTGCCATTATATAAGCAATTTAAATTATTCGTGTTA
>CAZRDD010000339.1:0-5875 GCA_964598675.1 uncultured Parafilimonas sp. | reverse complement strand
TGCGCTTAGCCGGGTTTTTAGCGCTGCGCACCCTTATATGCATAATGTATTGCCCAGCAGTACAACCATAAGCCACACAAAAAGGCTCGTATAAAACCCACACCAAAACAAACATGGCCACCCGCACCCATACTGGTGGGTTATTCAGCAAATCCAGCAGGGAGGAGAACAAAAGCATTGCGATAATCATACAAAAGAGGTCAATAAAAATTGACTTTACGCGATCGCTCAACGTACAGTAGGGCAGTTGGGCACTTTCAGTGGTTTCAGCCATTATCACGCTTTTGGTATAACACAGTAAGGTTTGTTGCAAAAGAAGGGTATACTATTTTACTATCCCAATACATATCAATACCCGGATAAACAGATTTAGTTTTCTCCACAAACAAATGCCAACCTGGTGTATCCTCCGTTATGGTATGCTTGCTTCCATTATGTAAAATATCTAAACATATTTCATCATAAGTCATCAAATCAAGCTTATATGCAACAAGCTCTTCCACTTCGTGCCAGGGCACATTGTGCACTTCATCCTTATATGCAATGGTAAAGCCACTGGCATTATAGGTAAAAATACCAGCGTCGCCGGTATCGCTGGCAACTGGCTTTATACTGTCCCTCGCTCTAACAGGTTTTGCGGGAGGGGATGGCTTAAACAAATTTTTAATTGTACCTAACAACCCCATAATTACTGTTTCGTTTTAACAATAAGCACCTTTTTTCATCGCTATGTTTATTTCCCCCCGGTTAATAATCAGCCACCCGCACAGGGTCAGCAGGCTGGTGCACTTCTTTATACGGTTTTAAGTCTTTTAAAATAAGTTCAACCGCTTTTTCAAGTTGCGCATCGTGGCCGTTTAAAATATCCTTAGGGTAATTCTCCACCTCTACATCCGGCGCAACACCTTCCTGTTCAATTATCCATTTTTCGTCGGTACTAAATATACCAATATTAGGGGCTGTTACACGCCCGCCATCCACCAGGCCAGGGTTACCGGCATTACCCACCAATATGCCAAAAGTTGTTTTACCCACCAGCTTGCCCACGTTTTTGTACCGGAACATGTACGGCATCAGGTCGCCACCGGAGAGGGAATGCGAATTTGTTATCATTACTTTAGGGCCGTTAATAACTGCATTGGGTATTGAAAACGGCTTGCCGTCCCTTTTATTGGAGTACATAACGGTGTTACGCGCCAGCAGGTCTACAATATAATCAGCCGCATAACCACCCATATTATCGCGGTCATCAGCAATTACGGCCTGTTTATCAAGCTGGGCATAAAAATAACGGTTGAAAAAATCATAGCCTTCATCAGCCGTATTTGGCAGGTATATGTAGGCTATTTTGCCACCGCTAAGAGAGTCTACTTTTTTACGGTTGTCTTCCACCCAATTCATCCTGCGCAACCCCATTTCGTTGGCAATGGGCACCACCACAAATTCCTTTGCATCTTTTAATGAAGGCTGGGTACTAACGCTTATGCGGGTTTGTTTGCCTGCCGTATTTTGAAACAGGCTGTACAGATTTATTTTTTCATCCAGCGGCACACCATTAACAGCCACCAGGTATTGCCCTTCTTTTACATCAATGCCGGGCTGGGTTAATGGTGCAGTAAGGCCGGGGTTCCAGTTAAGCCCAGAATAGATTTTTTTAAACTTGTAAAAGCCATTGCTTACTTCATAATCGGCACCCAGCAAACCAACACTCACATTTTTAGCCTGTGGATAATCGCCGCCGCCTGTAAATACGTGGCCCAGCACCAGCTCGGCCAGCATTTGTTTAAACAGGTAGTTTAAATCGCCACGATGGGCTACATAAGGCAAAAAGGCTGCATACTTCTTTTTCAAAGCCTCCAAGTTTGCCCCGTTTGCATTTTTTACATACAAAAAATCACGCTCAATACGCCACACCTCGCTAAACATCTGCGCCCACTCTTTTGCAGGGTCAACATAAATTTTTATGCCTGCGGTGTTCAATGCGCCGTCGCCGGGGGCAGCCTTGCCCGGTAAGGCCACAATGCCATAAGCATTGTTGGCAGCATACAACATTTTTTTACCATCGGCGCTAATGTTGTAACCGCCTATACCTGCCATTACTACTGTGGCAACACGTTTATCAATGTCGTAAGCATTAAGGGTGTAATTATCTGCATGATAATCCTGCGTCAGGTAGTATAGCTGGCCATCGGCCGTGCTAAGGCCGGATATGGTTTTAGCTGGTATTGGCAAGGCAACAATGCGCTGATCAATACCATCAAAATCAATCACCACATCCTTGCCCGATGCTTCGGGAGCTTTTGCAGTTGCAGACTTATCCTTTTTTGCGCCCTTCTCCATTTGCCCTGAGGAGGGTTTTACAGTATCTGCAGCAACCGCTTCTTCATCACTTTTAGGGGCCAGTAACGAGGGTTCTTTTTTAGCCAATACCACCGCATAAATATTGTGCTGAACCGTATAGTTGTAGCTGCTTAAATCCAGCCAGGCTTCGGATGGGCCATAGTTTATACTTGCTGTAAAAAACAGGTACTTGCCGTCCTTGCTAAATACGGGATAATTTGCCTCGCTGCGGGCATCGGTTACCTGGTGCTTTTGTTTATTGGCCACATCGTACAAAAAAATGGCCCCAAAATGGTTATCCACACGGTTGTTATAGGCAATCCATTTGCTGTCGGCAGACCAGGAATAGTTTAACTGGGGTTGCCCTGGGGTGTACCAGTCGCGGTCAATCGCCACAGGTTTCTTTTCAGTAATATCAACTACGTATAATTGACGTTGCTTATCTACGTAAGCAATCTTTTTACTATCCGGACTCCATACAGGGTGGTAGTAAAAATCGGCGCTGTCCAGTATAATGGTAATTGGTTCTTTCTCCCCTTTCTGGTCGCGAAGCTTAAGGGTATATTCACCACTTTCATCGCTGAAATACGCAATATACCTGCCATCAGGGCTCCAGGCAGGGTCTCTCTCATTTACTGCCGGTGTTTGGGTTATATTTCTAACATCCCCTTTATCAGCAGGTACGGTCACAATATCGCCCCTTACCTCCATTACAGCCCTAAGGCCTGTGGGCGAAATATTTACGTTTTGAATATTACCATCAGCAGGTGCGTAATAAGGGCGTTTGGAAATGAGGTCTTCATTTATAACCACCGGTACATGCACCGGTGTACCGGATTGTGCATTAAGGGTAAATATTTTACCTGCCTGTTCAAAAGCAAGGTCTTTCCCGTTTGAGTACAGGGTTTTAATATCAAAATCTTTATAGCTGGTTACCTGGCTAACCTGCCTGGTTTGCAGGCTGTATTTAAAAAGATTGATGTAGTGGTTGTCTCTGTCGCTTAAAAAGTACAGGGTACTATTATCGGTCCAAACAGGGTTAAGGTTGTTACTGTGTGGTGCAGGCACCTCCTCCACATCGTGCGTTTGGTTGTTGAAAATCCAAATACGGGCAACATCGCCGCCCCGGTACAACCTGAAATTGGCCCATTCGTTCACATCCATTGAGCGTACAAAAGCAGTGTACCTGCCATCCGGCGAAATACTGCCCTGCGTAGCTTCCGGTATTACCAGGGCTGTTTCTGCACCTGTATTAATATCTACCGTAAACAGCTTTTGCTTAAACTCGTGCCAGCTTTCCCTGGTGGATGAAAACACCACCTTGTTATTGCCATCCCAGCTTCGTACCTGCTCAAATGCAGGGTGATAGGTTAGCCTTTTGGGCGAACCACCCGTTACAGGTATTACATATACATCCACATTACCATCGTAATTGCCGTTAAATGCAATCCACTTACCATCCGGCGAAAGCATGGGGTTTGCTTCAATATCCTGGTTAACGGTAAGGCGCTGCGGGTGCTGGCCATCCCTGTCGGCCACCCATATATCTCCGCCATAAGCAAAAGCAATATGCTCTGTACTTACAGATGGCGAACGGAGCAACAAAGTTTCCTGGGCAGAGGCTGAAGCGGCAACAAGCAGCAAAGCAACAGCGAATATATTTTTCATACGCATAGTTTATAGGTACTGAGGTTAAAGCAATTTACTGATTTATGGTTACCGGCTGGCATTATTCCTTATAACCACCCCGCTTCTTGCCCCTGTATGGGTGTTGTTTTGCCAGGTTATTGCACCGTTAACCAACACATAAGCAAACCCGGTTGAATACTGGTGGGGCTTTTCGTAGGTGGATAAATCCTTAACCGCATTGGCATCAAACACCACAATATCCGCCGCAAAACCCGGCTGCAGCAATCCACGGCCAGCGAGGTGAAATTTTTGCGCGGGCAACGACGACATGCGCCTGATGGCTTCTTCCAGTGATATAACATGTTCCTCCCTAACATATTTGCCCAACACCCTTGCATTGGTGCCATATCCACGGGGATGCGGCGCACCCGCGTTAAATACCCTTATGCTGGCATCGCTGGCAAACATATTAAACGGGTACTGCATTATGTGTTTTACATCTTCATCGCTCATACCATGAAAAACCATACCTGCACCCCCTTTCAGTTGCATATCAATTACGGTTTGGGCTTCCTCCCTGTCGTTGTGTTTTCTTTTAAACAGCAGGTTAACGGCTTCAATACTCTTGCCATTTAACGTAGTATCCGCCTTATAGTAGGCCACCACAGCATAGCTAAAATGCTTTAACCCCCTGCGGTGCAAATGTTCCACCACGTAATCAATCACCTGTTTTTTTAGTGCAGAATTTAGCAGCCGGGCCTTTACTGAGTCGTTGCCATCGGCCATTACCCAGTCGGGCAACAGTGTACTTAACGATGTGCTGCTGGCGGTATACGGGTATTGGTCAATGGTTACATCAAGACCCTCTTCACGGGCTTTAATAACCATTGGCAGCGTTTCCGTACTGCGGCCCCAGTTTTGCTGCCCGCTTAGTTTAAAATGCGATATTTCAACCGGAATGTTTGCCAGCCTGCCAATATTAATGGCTTCATCAATAGCCTGGGTAACACTGTCGCCCTCGTTACGTATGTGCGATGCATACACGCCGTTATAACCGGCAGCTTCTTTTGCAAGCGTAACCACCTCATCGGTTTTGGCATAAGTGCCTGGTATGTAAATAAGCCCGGTTGAAAAACCCACAGCCCCATCCTGCATTGCCTTATCTACAATGGCTTTCATATTTTGCAACTCAGCGGCTGTTGGCATACGGTTGGCCTCGCCCATTGCAGCCCGCCGTACATCGTTATGGCCAATAAGCGATGCAATGTTTATAGAGGCATGCAGGCTGTCTAACATCTTAAAATAAGCCCCAAGGTCAACCCGCGATATGCCGCAGTTGCCCGTTATTACCGTTGTAACCCCATCTGCTACAAAGTTTGTGGCATAAGGATTTTTAACCTCGTCGTCTTCAATATGGGTATGCACATCAATAAAACCGGGGGCTACAATAAGCCCGGCTGCATCAAATATTTTTTTTGCAGGCAGGTCGCCTACGTTACCGGTTTTATACACTTTGCCGTTTTTAACGGCCACATCGCCATAATACCAGGGGTTGCCGGTACCATCAATTATTTTACCGTGCTGTATAAGCACATCGGCAGTATCCTGGGCGGATACCTGTAGCGAAAAAAACAGCAAAACGGACAAGATGCATTTCATGCAATTAAGATAGGGAAAAAATTTGACGCTGGAGAAAGCTGTCAGGCAGAACTGAACACAGATGTACAGTTTAGTGCTGCCAGCTATACAACACAATAACGCCTGAATATTAAATGGCAGGGTAAAATAGTTGCGCCAAACCGCCTTCGGGCAACTATTTTACCCTGCGCTAGACAAACATTATTATAACGTCATCAACAATTGTTGACAACTACATTTGTTAAACGTACTGCACTTAAACAATGGC
>CAZRDD010000338.1:0-5876 GCA_964598675.1 uncultured Parafilimonas sp. | reverse complement strand
CCAGAAAACATTTAACGAATTGTGGAAGGAAAAGCCGCATAGCTGATGTGCTGTTATTTTTTGTAAATTTGGTAAAAGGGTTGTGGTATGAAGCCTGTTATTTTAAACAAACCATTTAAGCTACCCAATTTGGGCATTGCTGTTTCTGTAAAGGATATATACCCATCCTGATGCTGTTAATTTATACCAACACCCCCACAAACAGGTTTTACTATATAACCGGAGTGCTTTTTACTTCCGTTTGGCCTGTAGCATATAGCGTAACCACCGATGTTGATGCTTTTATCAGCTACGATGGACCTAAAATAAATTATTCCCCCGGCAGCATTACCACATCGGAATTGTGGATACAGCCCCATGCGTTGCTGCTTGATAAAGGCATTTCCCCGCAAAAGGTGGAATGTTTTAACTGGCTGGGCGCAACAGTGTTTTTTAAAACAGGGGGGCATATACCTTTTGATGTTTTCGCTGCAAGTTTCTACTTAATAACCCGTTACGAGGAATACCTTCCACACCAAAAAGATGAATACGGCAGGTATGCGCACCAAAACAGCACTGCTTACAAAAACGGCTTCTTGCATTTGCCACTGGTAAACATCTGGATGAAGGAAATATTTTCAGCAAAAAGCTTTCCGACTGCACAAGTTGCTTTTAACGAGGAGCAGCCACCTTTTTCTGCTCAATCCAAACAATCTTTCTTCCTGCCCACTTACGATATTGATATTGCCTTTGCCTACAAAGGCAAAGGGCTGTTGCGCAACGTGGGGGGCTTTTATAAGGAAGTGTTTACGGGGCAATGGAAGCAAGCCGCAGAACGTGCCAATGTACACAGCGGCTGGAAGAGCGACCCTTTTGATACCTATAACTGGCTGGATACCCTGCATAAAAAATATTGCCTGCACCCGGTTTACTTTTTTTTGCTGGCCGAAAGAAACAGGCTGTACGATAAAAACATTCTGCCACACACCGCTGTAATGGGCAGGCTGGTAAAAACCATTGCAGCCAAATACACAACAGGCATACACCCATCCTGGCAAAGCGGGGATGATGAAGCCTTACTGCAAAAAGAAATAAGCACCCTGCAAGGGTTTACCGGCACAATGGTTACACTAAGCAGGCAGCATTACATACGCATGGCCTTACCACATACTTACCGCCTGCTTATTGCCAACGGCATAGAGGAGGATTACTCTATGGGTTATGGCAGTATTAATGGCTTCAGGGCTTCAGTAGCCTCCCCCTTTCATTGGTATGATGTTGAGCAGGATACACAAACAAACCTGCTGGTTAACCCGTATTGCTTTATGGAAGCCAACTCTTTTTTTGAGCAGCATTACTCCGCCGCACAAGCCGCAACCGAGTTACAGCAATACCACGATGTTCTAAAATCCACAGGAGGAAGGCTTATCACTATTTTCCACAACCATTTTGTTACCGAGCAACCACAATGGATTGACTGGAGAAATATGTATGCTACGTTTTTGGAGAAAAATTTTTGATAGATGCTATTGCACTGCAAAACGTAGAGTAATGGTATTTTGCAGCTGGTATAAATCTGAAACCTGCATATTATCCTCCGAAAACTCATAATAACGACTTGGCATAACAGACTCCATTAATTGAAACCTTTGCCCTCCGCTAAGGGCTGATAAGGGCGGATATGCCGTCCAACGGCCATTAACGTCATCTGCCGGAGACTCTTTAACCGAAATAATATTACCGGCTTTTATTCCACTAAGTTTAGCAATTTCAGTGGCTTTAGCTTGTGCTTTACTGATAAGTTTTTTTAAAAGCAGGGCTTTGTATTCATCTGCCTTTGTTGAAAAAACAGCACCAACGTCGCCTATTAGTAAAGGATTGTCGCTTACAAAGTTGAAAAGTGCTTTAACAGAATCTACTGAAGATGTAAGAACAGCGACAGTGTTGAACTCAATACTCCTGTCTGTAGTAAATGCATACCGTATACTAACGGGCAGTAAAAAGAAGCCTTTTTTTATCAACACCAACTTTACTGAATCTAATATTTTATCTTGTTTTTTCCCCAATTGGCGTTGCTTTTTACGGTAATACAAAAAGTTACCGTTAGTAGTATCCTGGCTTTCTTCCAGGGCATCAGAGTTAACTGAAATAGTGTATACAAATTGGTTGGGCTTTACCCAAACTGTATCTGAAACAGTAACCTCAATATATTTTTCCTGGGAATTTGCGTTAAAGCAAATAAAGAGAAGAACAAAAAGTAAGGGTTGTTTTAGGTGCATCGTCTTTTATTTAAAAATAAGAATTTAGGTAAAACAATCTATCACAATTTCTATTACCCTACCCGTTTTTCAAACTGTAATTTACAATGTATACACCCGCCAGGGTAATAACGGAGCCTATAAGCAGGTTAATGGTCAATACTTCGTGCAACCACCAGGCACCTACCAGCATGGCAACAATAGGGTTTATGTAAGCATACAGAGAAGCGATAGCGGCAGGCAGGTGCTTAACCGTGTACACAAAAGCAATAAAAGTTAATACGGAGCCCATTACGGCCAGGTAACTGATGGCCAGCCAAACATTTGCGGGTATGGTTGCCAGTGGCACGTGGTTGCCTGTAGCCTGTGCCATAAACAAGATGATAAAAGAAGCAATAAACATTTGCCAGCCGGTGGCATAATAGGGGTTCATATTATATTTATTACGGGCAATAAATATGGTGCCTAAACTCCAGGCGAGCATGGCTATAAGGCAAAGCGCTACCCCAAAACCATAGCCTTTTGGCTGGGCATGAAAGGCATTCTCGTAAAAAACAAATACAACACCGCCAATGCCAATTAACAACCCCAGAAAGGTGAGTTTGTTGCTGTTGGCTTTTTTAAAAAAAAGCATCTCCAGTAAAACCGTGCAAATGGGGTACAATGCACTTATTAATGAGGCCAGGCCGCCTGATATGTATTTTACACACCAGGTGGCCAGCCCGTTATTTAGTACAAACATAAAAATAGACACCATGAACAGCCATTTAAACTGTTGCCAGGTAGGCAGCTTTTCCCCTTTTAAAAAAAAGAAAATAAGAAAAATACTGCCTGCACACAATTGCCTTATGGATGATACCTGCAAACCCGGTATAAACTGCACCGCGTAGCGGCTGCCCACCCAGGTGGTACCCCAAACAATACTGGTTACGGCAAGGGATAAATAGCCTTTTGTGTTATTTTCAGTTTGGTTGTACAAGTGTCAATTAGTGCTTAAAATGCCTTAAACCGGTAATCACCATTGCCAGGTTGTTCTCTACGGCGTAATCAATACTATCCTTATCGCGTATGGAGCCACCGGGTTGAATAAATGCTTCTATACCTTCGGCATGGGCCATTTTAACGCAGTCATTAAAGGGGAAGAAGGCATCGCTTGCCAGTACCGCGCCTGTAAGGTCTACATTAAACTGTTTGGCTTTGTCAATACTTTGGCGCAGGCTGTCAATCCTGCTGGTTTGGCCGCAGCCTTTACCTACAAGCTGTTTGTTTTTTATCAAAGCAATGGCGTTGCTCTTTAAGTGTTTACAAACAATATTGGCAAAAACCAGGTCTTCTTTTTCGGCAGCGGTGGTTTCACGCCCGCCCACTTCTTTCCATTCCTTATAGTTGCCTTCATCATTATCCTGCACCAGTGTGCCATTAAGTATAGACCTGAAAGACTTTGTTTTATGTTTCGTGCTATCAGCTTTCAGTTCAAGCAGTATCCTGTTCTTTTTGCTCTTTAAAATAACCAGTGCATCTTCCTCAAAAGCCGGGGCAATCAGTACCTCAAAAAATATCTCGCTTATTGCCTGGGCAGTAGCTTTATCAATAGCTGCGTTGCTTACCAGCACACCGCCAAAAGCACTTTCGGGGTCGCCTGCCAGGCCAGCATCCCAACACTCCTTAACGGTTGGCCTGCTGGCTATGCCGCACACATTGGTGTGTTTAATAACGGCAAAAGTAGCATCGCCGGTTTCAACCCTCGAAAATTCATTGATTATCTGTATAGCAGCATCCACATCAACAAGGTTGTTGTACGATAACTCTTTGCCGTGCAGTTGTGTAAAAACTTCGGTAAGGTCGCCAAAGAAAACCGCATGCTGGTGTGGGTTTTCGCCATAACGTAAAGGCTGCTGCGCATCAAGAGGCTTAATAATAGTGCCGTTAAAGTAGTTGTTAATGGCTATATCGTAGTTCATCACCACTTCAAAAGCTTTGGCGGCGTATTCACGACGCTGTTCAATGGTAGTTTCGCCCTGCTGGGCCTGTAACAGTTCCACCAGGCCTGCATAACTGTGTTTGGCTGCAATTACCACCAGGTCTTTAAAGTTTTTGGCTGCCGCACGTATCATGCTGGGGCCGCCTATGTCAATTTTTTCAATAATCAGTTTTTCTTCGCTGGTGCTTTTCAGGGTTTCCTCAAAAGGGTAAAGGTCAACAATTACCAGGTCAATCTCAGGTATTTTGTATTCCTTCATTTCCTGCAGGTCCTGCGCATTATCCCTTCTGCCCAATATGCCGCCAAAAACAGCGGGGTGCAGCGTTTTAACCCTTCCTCCTAAAATTGAGGGGTAAGTGGTTAAGCTTTCAACCGCCACGCAGGGTATATTAAGTTCTTCAATAAACTTCTGGGTGCCGCCCGTTGTATAAATGGTTACGCCAAGGGTGTTTAGCTGTTTAACAACAGGTTCAAGGCCGTCTTTATAAAAAACGGAAATAAGTGCAGACTGGATTTTTTTTTGCATATATAAATAACCTTTAATAGATAAATAAATTAGTTGAGCTAATTAACCAAGCGAAAAATTAACCGCTGCCCTTGCATGAATTTTTACGGTATCAAAAACGGGCACAGCAACATCATTGGGTTTAATAATCAATGGCAATTCGGTGCATCCAAGTATTATGCATTGCGCACCTGCTTCTATCAAATTATTAATAATGGCAAGGTACTGCTGTTTTGTTTCTTCCCTTACGATACCCCTGCCAAGTTCCTCTTTTAAAGTATGCTGTATATAATTTCTTACGGTTTCTTCCTGGGGAATAACCCACTCAATATCTTGTTTAGCCAACCCTTTTTTAAAAAAGTCCATCTCCATTGTAAACTTTGTACCGAGCAGCCCGGCTTTTTTCAGCCCATTGTTTTGTATAGCAGTTGCAGTGGCTGTTACAATATTTACCAGGGGCAGTTGCAATGCTTCTTCAATCCGGTCTTCAAAAAGGTGCATGGTGTTACAACACAACACTATCCCTTCGGCCCCGGCTTTTTTTAAAGATGTGCCTGCTTTTAATACCAGTTGAAAATTGGCCTCCCAGTTATTGTTTGATATGTTGGTTTGCCATTCAGCAAAATTTACTGAATACATAATGCATTCCGAAAAATGGAGGCCGCCAAGTTCTTCATTGATGCCTTCGTTAATATACCTGTAATAATCAATGGCAGAAACCCAGCTAACGCCACCAATAAGCCCCAGTATTTTCATATACCAAAGGTTTTGCGGATTTCTACAAATCCATTTCAAAGGCACCCTGTTCGGGCACCGAATAAAAACGCAAATGTAGGCTGTCGCAATCTTTTTTCCATCGCCGTATTTTCCACAATGGATTGCTGCTGTCAAAAACCAGTTGTTTAAACGTAAAACTGTTGTTAATATCAGCCATAGTAATCTTTGGTTTTTGGGATATGATGATAATATCCGCCGCTATTTTGCCCTGTGCCGCCTCAACATTAAAACTGCTGTTTAAAAGTAATATGCGGGTGTTATTAACCACTATACAGTTGTTAGGCAATGGTTTATTAAACAAAGTATCGTGTACCAGGTCTGTACGGTACATGGTGCGGGCGGGTGTAAGGTTTTACCTAATCAGCGGTCCATCCTG
>CAZRDD010000337.1:0-5907 GCA_964598675.1 uncultured Parafilimonas sp. | reverse complement strand
GTGGCAATTACAAAGTATAACTGGGATTTTGGCGATGGTACTGTTTCAACAGAAGCAAGCCCTGTGCATACCTATACAACTGCAGGTGTTTATAATGTAAAGGTATCTGTAGTAACCGCAGGTGGCTGTACCACCTCATATTCCTTTGCCGATTCAATAGGCAGCAAGCTGCACCCCGATTTTACGGTTACCCCCAATAATGTTTGTGCCAGTACAGAGGTGGCATTTAACAATACCACCGTTGGCAAAAGCTCATTTTTATGGTGGTACCCTGGCGATGGTGATACTATTTACCAGCAACCAAGCCCCATGCACAGCTATGCAGATACTGGTTATTTTTCACCTATGCTGGTGGTTGAACAATATGGGTGCTACGATACTGTAATAAAGAAAAATAGTGTGCATATTAAAGGCCCTATAGCAAGGTTTACTGCCTTAAACAATTGCGCCAACAAGTTGCAGGTTGGTTTTACAAATAAGAGCATTGAAGATTATACCCGCAGGTGGAGTTTTGGCGATGGCCAAACCGATACAGCTAAAAACCCGGTACATACTTATAAAGCCTCTGGTGTTTATCTGGCATCGCTTTTTGTAACAAATGGCGGGTGCACTTACACTACCACTATACCCGTTAAAGTGGTTAGCGAAGCACCGGTAGCCAACGTTGCTGATTCCGTAGCCTGCCGTAATGCTACCCTGCAATTATATATTACGGGGGCTAATGCAAATAATATTGATACAGTAAGGTGGTTTACCCCCAGCGGTATTGTTACCGCGCGCAACAAGGGCCTTAATGTACAGGTTAATTACCAGGCCAATGGCAGCCATACCGTATACGCTGTGGTAAGTGATGTTTTAGCCTGTACCGATACCTTATATGCGCCTTATAATGTTTCTGTGTACGGCCCAACCGCAAAACTTAAGGCGGTGCAAACAGGCGGGTGTAAAAATGGCACGATTGCCTTTACCGACAGCTCAACCTCCGATGGGCTGCACCCCATTAATTTATGGCAAATGGATTATGGCGATAAAAAAACAGAGGCGTACAATGTGCAAAAACAGCCACTGCATACTTATACCGATGTGGGTAACTATACTGCAAAACTTAAAGTTACCGATAACATAGGCTGTACGGATATGGCTTTTACCTACCTGATTAGTATTACCCAGCCCCATGCGGCCTTCACTGTATCCGATACTACCGTTTGCCCCGGTAAAAAAGTGGCTTTTACCAATGCAACGCAGGGTTTGATACGTACTTATGTATGGGATTTTGGCGACAGCACCTATGCCTATTTTACCAATGTAACGCACTTGTATACGGCGCAGGGAAGTTATATACCGCGTTTATATGTAAAAGATGTTAATGGCTGCACCGATACCGCCTCCGTTAGTACGGGTATTAAAGTATTTACGCCTTCTGCAAAATTTTTGCTGAGCGATTCGTTTTCTGCCTGCCCCCCGTTAAGCGTTGATTTTACAAACCTGGCAAAAAACTATGCTTCATTTGCCTGGAGTTTTGGTGATGGTAATACATCAACCATCGCATCACCCACCCACGTGTATACTTATCCTGGAGTTTATCCTGCAAAGCTTGTGGTGTATGGTAATGGTGGCTGTGTAGATTCTGTTTCAAATAACATTACCATAAAAGGGCCTACCGGCACATTTGCCTACAATAAAACAACAGCCTGTTACCCTGTAACACAAACGTTTAAAGCAACATCGCAAAACGCTGTACAGTATTTATGGGATTACAGCGATGGCAGCACAAAATTGTCTGTAGCAGATACATCAAGCCATGCGTACAAACCAGGGTTTTATCTGCCCAAATTAATTTTAATTGACGCGGCTGGCTGTAAAGTGGCTATTAAAGGCAACGATACTATACGGGTATTCTCCATAACAGCAGGTGCTTCTTTCGATAAAAATGTATTGTGCGATTCAGGCAAAATTACTTTTAAAGATACCTCTGTTACCAATGATGTTATTGCATCAAGCAAATGGGCTTTTGGCGATAACAGCACAGGCAATGGCAGCACTGTTATACACAATTACACCGCTGCCGGGCTTTATAATGTAAGCCTTTACACACGTACCATGAATGGCTGTGCCGATACGGTAACCATACCTGTGCCGGTAAAAGTGGTGCTGAGCCCTGTAATAAGTATTGCAGGCGATGCCTCCTATTGCGTGCCGGCTGCAGTTACTATGCAGGCGAATATTGTTAGGGCAGATACCTCTGCTTTAACATGGGCCTGGAACTTTGGCAACGGTACAACAGCCAATGTGCAAAACCCCGGCGGAGTATTGTTTACCACAGCAGGCAACTACCAGGTGTTAGTAACCGCAACCAACAGTACCGGGTGTGCTGGTATTGCTGCTAAAGCAGTATCCATACATGCACTGCCGTTAGTTAACGCAGGTATGGATACAAGTATTTGCCGCAACGGTTTTGCAAACCTGCATGCTACCGGTGCAACAAACTATGTATGGACTAATACCCCGGGCATTGGTGGTACAACAGGCAGTAATACAGTGGCAAAGCCAGACAGTACAGAGATTTACGCAGTTACCGGTACCGATGGCTTTGGTTGTAAAGCCAGCGATTCAATAATGGTAAAAGTTACACAGCCGGTTAAGGTTGCTATTTCAGCCAGCGATACACTTTGCCATGGGGAGTCTAAAACGCTCTCCGCTTCTGGCGCGCAAACCTACCAATGGTACCCTGCTGTGTTTTTGAGTGATGCAGCAGCCGCACAACCTGTATTTAAGGCAGCAAAAGATACCGCCATTGTTTACCAGGTAATCGGCTTTGCCGAAAACAAATGTTTTGCCGATACGGCTTCTGTAAGGGTTAAAGTATACCCCATACCCGAAATGCAGGTGGTTCAAAGCAATGTTACTGCCAGCTCAGGCAGCAGCGTACAACTTGGCACCGTTAACAGCCCGGATGTTACCAAATGGAAATGGTCTCCCGCTATGTGGCTTAACAATCCCAATATACCTAACCCCGTTGCCCAGCCCAGGGAGAGCATAACGTATACCGTGGTTGCAGCAAACGAGGGGGCTTGTATTACCAGGGCACAGGTGGCCGTAACCGTTACCTGCAATGGTGCAAACATATTTGTACCCAATACTTTTTCGCCAAACGGAGATGGTGCAAATGATATATTTTATGCAAGGGGCACAGGCTTGTACAACATTAAATCGTTCAGGGTGTTTAACCGCTGGGGCCAACTTATTTTTGAAAGGCTTAATGCAACCGCCAATAACCCCGCAGACGGTTGGAATGGCACCATCAATGGCCAGCCAGCCTCAAACGATGTGTATGTTTATATTATTGAGGTTTTGTGTATTAATAATACTATTATACCTGTAAAAGGTAACATTACCTTAATGCGATAAAAGAAAATTGTTATTGTATAATAATATATTTTTATATGTATTTTATTTATGCTTTTTGGCATTATTAATGCATTACATGGTATTAAAGTCAAAAAATGCTTCAAGTTTTCCACATTTATAAAAAAGGATACTTTTTAAACATTAAAAATCCACATTTACTTCTTTTTGGCTTTTTTTTTGCTATTTGCATAAATAAATACCGTCTCTTGAAAAACCACTCTATGTATATGCAGCGCTGCTGCATGTTGGCTATTTTATTATTTTGTTATGCTGCTGGTTTAGCTCAGCCAAAGGCAGCTTTTTCTTCTTCTGTTACTGCAGGGTGTAATCCCGTGGTTGTGCAATTTAAGGATACATCAACAGGGGGCCCTACTTCCTGGAAGTGGGACCTGGGAAATGGTAATACCTCAACCCAAAAAAATCCTGGGGCAATTTATACAACCCCGGGAACCTACACCATTAAGCTTACTGTTAAAAACGCAGCAGGTATTGATAGTGTAAAGAAAACCGGTTATATTACCGTATATGCAAAACCCAATATTGATTTTGATGTTGCGCCACCCACAGGCTGCCTGCCGCTAAGCGTGCAATTTACTGATAAAACCACCAATGATACTACCAAGCTGGCAAGCTGGACCTGGGATTTTGGCGATGGTGAGGTTTCTACAGACCAAAGCCCCAAACATATTTACACTACGGTAGGTACTTTTAGTGTAAGCCTTTCCGTAACAAATAAATATGGATGTTCATCTTTTTTGCAAAAACCATCGGTGGTAAACGTTGATGGTGCTGTTAATACCGATTTTGATTATTCCTATGCCAACGCATGTTCTCCCCCTACCATTGTAACCTTTAATAACAATACAGCATCTGGTACCCAGGTAAACTATCAATGGTATTTTGGGGATGGAGGCTCCTCTGCCGATCAAAACCCCGTATACACATACAATAATAACGGTAAGTTTAATATACAGCTTATTGCTATAACCAACAGTGGCTGCCGCGATACTGTAACCAAAAGTATTTCCATTGGTACCGTTACGCCCAATTTTATCATGCCTTTGGGCTCCTGCGCAAACAAAAGGGTAATCTTTACCGATACATCATCACCAACACCCATTTTTGTTACATGGGATTTTGGGGATGGTAAGCAGGGTATAGGGTCAACCGTAAGCCATTCATACCCCGCCCCCGGCAGTTACCCCGTTAAAATGGTTGCTAATTTTGGAGCTTGTATTGATAGTATTACCAAAGTATTTACCGTAACCAACAAGCCCACTGCAAATTTTACAGCAACAGGTAACACCAATTCCTGCGCATTGCCGGGTATTGTACAGTTTCAAAACACCTCGCAAAATGCTGTAACCTATAAATGGATCTTTGGTGATGGTCAAACATCCACCCAACAATCTCCCTCGCATACCTACAAGCTTGCGGGTTTTTACGATGTAACCCTAATTGCCATTAATTCCAATGGTTGCAGCGATACCCTGGTGGCACCTAAATACATTCAGCTGGGGCCTCCCCGTATTGACAGTTTGTTTAACTCGCCTTATGGCGGGTGCGCACCTGCCAATGTTGGCTTTAAAGCCGCCATTTCATCTGGCGACCCTGTAACCAGTTATACCTGGGACTTTGGTGATAATACGGTAGTTTCTAACGCTGCAACACCCACGCACAAATACCTGAGTGTTGGTACTTATACCGTTAAATTGAAAGTGGTAACTGCCACCGGCTGCAGCGATTCTGCTACGTTTTTAAGGGCTGTACTGTTGGGCAACAAACCCAAGGCAAACTTCTCTGCTACTCCTACAGATGCCTGTGCATCAGTACCCATACAGTTTAGCGACCATTCAACCGGTGATGTAACCGACTGGAACTGGCGTTTTGGCGATAATGGTACCAGCCACGAATCTAACCCCTCCTATAAATATACTGATACGGGCTATTTTTCTGTAACGCTGATTGTGAGAAGCAATGGCTGCCCCGATAGTGTTACACTTAAAAATTATGTACACGTAACATCGCCCATTGCCAAGTACAGCGTGGATTTTCAGTGCGGCCAAAAACTTACTCGTACTTTTACTGACCATTCAATTAACGCAACCTCCTGGGCCTGGGATTTTGGTGACGGGCAAACATCAGCCCTGCAAAACCCCAAGCATAACTTTAAAAAAGCAGGTGTTTACTATGTTTCGCTAACGGTTACAAACGGAAATTGTACCGATACCAAAACCGATACGTTAAGTGTTGTAAACCAGGCCGCTGCGTTTAGCTATACACCAGCAAAAACCACCCTGTGTAAATATGATATATTAACTTTTACGGCATCAAAATACGATACACTTACGGTAAACTCGATTTACTGGAATTTTGGTGACGGCAACAGTGTGCAAAATTTTGGCAATGTACCTACTGCCAAACATGCTTATACCAGGGCGGGCAGCTATACCCCTTTTGCTATTATTCAAAACAATACGGGCTGCCGCGATACTGTTT
>CAZRDD010000336.1:0-5910 GCA_964598675.1 uncultured Parafilimonas sp. | reverse complement strand
GCCCGGCTCATTACCAGCATTAGCTGGGCAACCAGGACTATGGTAATAAACTGCATGTTTTGTGTGCTTATGCCTGTATCAACTATGCGTTGGGTAAGAAAGGGAAAAACCAGTTGTAACAGGGAGGTAATTACCAGGGCAAAAAAAATCTGTATAATCTGCCACCTGTTTGTTTTTAAATAGCGCAGTATAAGCCCCCAGTTTAATGTGTTTTCCTTTTCTCCTTTTTGCTGATAGAATTTTTGGCCCGGCTCCAGCAGCAAAACCGTGCCTACGCCTTCGTTGCCTTCATTTTTTGAGCTTACCCATTTGCTTTCAAACTCAGCCCTGGTAAACGATAGTATGCTTTTACCGGGGTCCGCCACCTGCAGCTTTTTTACTTCGCCACGCCGCCAGTTTGAAAAAGGCAACAGCACTACAAAATGGTTTTGCTCCCAATGCAGTATGCATGGCACAGTGGCATCATGGGTAAGCTGCTGGTAGGTAAGCCTTGCCCCTTTTGTGCGCAGCCCTATATTTTCTGCTGCCTTGCTAATGCCCAGCAACGATACGCCCTGTTTGCTAAACCCGGCAGCCTGCCTTAACCCCTCCGTATTGTAGTGCCTGCCATAGTATTTGGCAATCATACGCAAGCAGGTGGGGCCGCAATCCATTGCGTTAAGCTGCCTGTAAAATGTAAACTTTTTTCTCATTTAAGCCTGTTGTTAAATTGGGCACCCCTGTTGTTTATGTAACTAAACTGTAATTACTGGTAAAATAAAAAATACAGCAAGCGGTAGCTGCCAGCTTTTAACCTAAACAAGGCCTTTTGTTTAACTGTACAACAAAGCCTCATCCCAATCAATCGTACTGCTTTTTAATACGCTTACGGCAGATAGCAAAACAGAATACAGGCCGTTTTGCAGTTTTTTCTCAACATTATTAACATCCAGCAGCAAAGCCTCGTTAGCAAAAATGTTTAAAAAATGCTGATTGCCTGTATGGTAATAAACCCTTGCCAAAATGGGAAACATGCCTAGCCGCTCATTTACCACGGAGTTCTCCTGCCAGTTTTTTGCAAATATTTCCAGGTATTCGGCACCTTTATTTTTCCACTGCATACAACCAGCTTTTATGCCCGCATAGTGGCAGGCATAGCTTAGCTTTATAATAGCTTCGTATGCCCCTGTTAGTGGTATATTTTTATTAATGCCGTTATATTTTTTCTCCAAAAAATCAAAGGCAAACTCAACAAGGCTGTAAAGTGCATCTTCTACATTGGCTATGTTAATTTTGAGTATCAATATTTTTGAGAAGAAAATAATGGTATCGGCAATATGTATTAGATTTTGAATACTTTCCAATGCATCATCATTGGCGGATGCCATCATAAGCAAGGTGTTCTGCTGCATTTCATCAGTAAGTAAAACCAGACACTCGTGGTGGCAAATTGTTTTAAAGCGGCTTGTTTCAACATTTACGGCCTGCATCCGCTTTAAAAAATACGCACTCTTGCCAATGGCGCCGTTGTGTAGCGATATGTTTTTATCAACACCAAACATTACCAGCTTATACACATTATCGTCAAAATCTTCCAGTATTTCATCTGTGTTAGCAGTAATCAGCCCTTTTTGCACAAGCCATTCAATACACCAGCCAATACCCGTAAAGCCATAGGCATAGCCCATTTCATTGGTTTCGCCCAGGGCGTTACAAACATCATCAACCAGGGCAATGCCTTCCTCTTTCCAGTATTCGTTTTCTGTATAGTTATAAAGTGCATTGCAGGCAATTATTTTGCCAGCTTTACCTTCAAAAAGGCTGCTGTCTATACAGTCTGGTTGTTGCTTATCAAGCATGCAATCAATTGCCTTATCCACAAATTGTGCTATTGTAGCTTTTGTATCCATATAGCTTATATTTCGTTTTCAACAAATTGTTTGTAAGCTGGGTATATATGCTTCAAGCTCTTTACGGCGCATAGAAGTTACTTTCAGGTATTCTTCCATAAGTTTTATCCGGTCGGTTTCTGTATTGTACAGCGAGTTTATACCCCGTTTATGATGCAGGTGAAACAAAGGCCCTTTGGTACGCACTACTTTGAAGCCTAGTATTTTCATGCGCTTTTGCCTTTCTATATCTTCGGGCCCCCAGCTTGTTATGTTAATATTATCGAAGCCTGCATCTACAAAAACCTGCTTTCTTACAAAAGCTGCACCACCAAATGAACGCTTTGTTGAAACCGAAAATTTGCCAGTGTTTTTAAAAAGCAGTTCTGTATCAAGTATCTTCATAAATATCTTTTTAAACAATTTGTCAATGCAAACAAACTCCCCATCAAAGGGCATGGCATAGTCTGCCAGGCCACTCCTTATATTGTTTACGGTAGTTTCAATTTGTGCGGGCGAAAAAACCACATCAGTATCGTAAATAGCTATAATTGGGGTGGCCGCCATTTTTGCCAGTTCTGTATTCCACCGTGTACGGTGCAGCAGGGGCGCACTGTCTTTTACAAAAACGTATTTTACATTTTCGGGTAAGGGGGTAGTGCTTATTTTAGTTTCCTCATCGGCCTCCAGCAAAATAATATTGGTAATAAAATGCTTGTTTAAATATTTTATTATTGTTTCCATATTCTCCCGCCTGTCTTCGGAATCTACCCTTATCAGTATCATAAAGGTTACATCCTGTAAATCAATCCTGGTTTGCTCAAGTGTATTTGCATACGATTTAATAAGTTGTATTAAGGGCAGGCTGCATGTACGGTTATCAATTAAAGTAAAATCGTCGTAATAGGGGGCATAGTGAACATATTGGCCTTTAAAGAAGCTGGTGACTGCATTGTTTTTTGTAACACCGGCGTAATGCAGAATGTTTTTTTCTTGCCATTGTTCAATATTTTCATACGGCCAGCAAAAATTTAACTGTTCGCTAATATTAACTTCAACGCCTGCAGCCACTGCATTCCATAACAATGCCCACATATCGGCACACCAGGCTTGTATGCCATGGTATTTTGATATTTTAGCCCCACTGTTTATATACAGCGCCTCGCCTTTACAGGTGTTATATTTGCATAACAGCATATAAATATTCTCCGAGTCGCGCTCAATTTTATCCCAGAATGCATAAGAAGCGCCTTTAAGTAAATACTGTGCCCCGCCTGCATTTTTATCGTTGTTTATCACCAATGATGGGGATACACCAACAATAGCACACATTTTTAAAAAGGTATCTTCATCTGCATTGGCCAGTATATAATTGCTGTCCAGGTAGCTTCTTGTATCCGATACATACCACTTATTGTAGCTGCAGTCCGCAGGCAACACCGGTACCTGCCTGAAGATGATGTCTGAATCGTGGTAAAAAATTACCTCGTGCTGCAAGTGTGGTAAAGCTGCAATGTGCTTTTTTATAATATGCGGCCTTATTGAGCTTAAATACGCATTGCTTTCTCTTTCATCAGCATAAGTAAAAAATGTACCGGTGTTGTTATTGGCAATCAATTCTTTAAATTCGGCCGACAATCCTTTGCCGGGGTGGTAGCCAATTAACACATGTATGTTTTCTTTGGCAATACCAAGCCTGCTAAAATTAAATAACTGTAATTGCAGTTGCCACAAAAAGTAATAACTATCTGGTTGGGCAGTTAAAAATATCATGCGTATTGTTTTTAGAGCAACAATGGCTTAATTGCTTTTTATTGCAGGCCTGGCGAATATTTAATTGCTGTACAATTTGATATCAAGCCCCTTGCTGTAAAGTATCTCCAGTTTTTTAAACCTGTCTGTTGCAAATGGCAGCCTCTTTGCCGATGAGCTAACTACCCCTTCCAGCTTTTGAATTTTATGCTGTGCATTAAATTCAATTTTTTTAATCTCCAGGGTTATGGCTTCTTTTTTTAAAATACCGGCAATGCTGTCTACCTGTGCACTGCTCATATCGGCAGTAATTACTGCTTCCTTTTTTGAATTTGCTGTCATTGTTAAGTTTTTTCGTTCTGCAAAAATTGAGGTTACAATACCAGTTGCCATAAGCATCAATAAAAATGTCTTCTTCATAGATTTTTTTTGTTTAAATATGTAATAGTGGTTTACAATGTATTATTTTTTATTATTTGTTTATACGGTTTTTTTCTTCCTGTATAGCACTCTCTTTTCTAAAGCTTTTTTGTTTACCGTTACCAAAATTATAATTTATTGATATGGCTGCTGTTCTGCTCATCCAACGGGTTTCGTAGTTTGCATCTACATTGCCAAATTTTAGATAGGAGCGTGAGCGCCATGTATTTAAAACATCGTTTACAGCTAACCTTATGTTAAGGCTGTTATGTAAAAAGGAGCGTTGAATGCCCGTGCTAACACTGTATACCGGTTTTATAACAAATGCGCCCGATTGTTGAGATGATTGCCAAAAGCCGCTTAACTCCAGTTTAAACTTAAAGGGAAGTATAAATGTGTTATTGCTGCTTATATACGATGTAAGCTTACCCTGGCTTAGATTACCGGTTTGCAACGTGCCATTATACTTGTTATAAAATACATTGATTGAATTATTCGACATCCACCATTTGGCTATTTTTAAAGGCGTACTAATATTTAGCCCCCAATGGGTGTAACTGCTTAGGTTAACAGTTGATTGGTAGGTGATGTGTGTAGAATCGTTTTGTGTATTAATATTTACAATAGCGGCGTTTGTATGGCTGTAGTTTAGCGATGTAATTAACCTGCTTTTGTATATATGGGTAACTGTAATGGAGTTGGTAAGTTGCGGTTGTAAATACGAGTTGCCTTTTTGATAATTATAAGCATCAATGAAATATACAAAAGGGTTTAAGCTTTCATAATCGGGCCTGTCAATACGGCGATTGTACGTTAATGAGAGCGTTTGGCTTTTGCCTAACTGCTTTTGTATTACTGCATTGGGAAAGAGTTGCACATACTTACGCCGCACAAACGAGTCAATGGTAATTTGCTGCGCATTTGATACCGTTTGTTCAACCCTTAGCCCAGCCTGTACAGCCCAGCCTTTTTTATACTCCCCGCTAAAACTGGCATAGGCGGCATTAATATTCTCGCGGTATTTAAAATGGTTGGTCATTTTAGTATTTACTATCCATCCGGCGTCAAGCTTATCTTCATAGGTAACTGTATTATCCGTATTAACCACACTCAGTTTAATACCAGCTTCAAGCTTCTCTGCTGCATTAAAGGGGTGGGTGTAATCTACCTTAAATGATTTTATATCAATGGTAATAGGTTGATTGTTTTTTGAGAAAACTTCCGGCGTGGTAGAAACACCATCAGCATTAAAATAGGCAGTTGAAAAATACTGGCTTTCGGGGATGCTGAATGTAGAGTAATCAGCACTTGCAGATAACTCGCTGCCAGTAGTATCAAGCGCCAGGCTATAGTTTATATCGTATAGCAAAGAGTTAAAGGAGGAATTGGCATTGGTGTGCGATACGGTGAAAGAATCGGTGGTTTGTGATGGGGTTAAAAAGCTGTTTACGCTCCTTATGTCGTTTGTATGGTAATCGTTCCATACTTTGTTGAATTGAAAACCAATATTGCTTTTTTTGTTTATTACATAGGTTACCCCAGTTTGCATGTTGTTACTGGTGGATGAGAAAGACCCATTTGCGTTTCGGGCTAAAATACTTACTTCCTGTTTATTGTTATCGTAAAAAATGGTGTTTACAGTTGAGATAGTCCAGTATTTTGACAATGATGCATTGTAGGAGCCATAAAAGTTAAACTTTCCTGATCTGTAGTTTAGGTTAATACCGGCATTTTGCTGCCCGTAGCGGCCCTGGGCAATCATGCTGTAAGCACTGCCATTAAACCCATTTTTTGTTGTTTTTTTAAGCTTAATATTAATAATACCGCCGTTGCCAGCTGCATCGTATTTAGATGATGGGTTTGCTATTAT
>CAZRDD010000335.1:0-5912 GCA_964598675.1 uncultured Parafilimonas sp. | reverse complement strand
TCAGAATTTTAGCAATCTTAATATTCAATAATCAATACTCAACACTCAATATTCAAGGTAAATACAGGCGGTTTTTCTTACCTGAGCATTGATTATTGAGCATTGATTATTGAGCATTGATTATTGTTTGTTCTTTTCAACCTCTTTCTGCCCCAATCATTTTTTTGTTATTTGGCTGCGGGTTGCCCCATAATGCTGAACTTGCACCACATAACATTTAACCAACGCACATGCGCACATTATATACTGCCCTTGCTGCCCTACTGCTTACCGGCTGCGCCATTGGTAAGTTTAGCCTTGTAAAACACCCTGCAAAGGCTGCACCCGCTGCTTTTGCCAAAGGGGCCGATATTGGCTGGCTGCCGCAAATGGAAGCCACCGGCTACAAGTTTTACAACAGCCAGGGCATTGAGCAGGACTGTATGCAGATACTTAAAGACCACGGCATAAACACCATACGCCTGCGTACCTGGGTAAACCCCAACGATGATAAGGCCAGCGGCCACTGCAGCAAGGAGGAAACCGTGGCGATGGCGGTACGGGCGCAAAAAGGGGGCATGCGGGTAATGATTGACTTTCACTACAGCGACAGCTGGGCCGACCCCGGCCAGCAACGCAAACCCAAAGCCTGGCAGGGCCACGATTTTAACACCCTGCTTAACGATGTGTACACCTATACTTACGATGTTATGCTGGCCCTTAAAACGGCTGGCGTTACGCCGGAGTGGGCACAGGCGGGCAACGAAACCGCCAGTGGCATGATATACCCCGAAGGCAGCACCGGCAACTGGCCCGGCCTGGCGCAGCTTATTAACAAAGCGTACGATGCCATTAAAACCGTTAGCCCCACCACAAAAGTTATTTTACATGTTGACCAGGGCAATAACAATGCGCGGTTCAGGGCGTGGTTTGATAGCGCCACTGCGCACCATGCGCGGTACGATGTTATCGGCCTCTCCTACTACCCCTACTGGCTGGAGGGCAACCCCGATTACACCCTTAGTATAAACAACCTGGGGTATAACCTTAACGATATGGCTGCCCGCTACGGCAAGGAGGTGATGGTGGTGGAAGTGGGCGGCGAAGATAATAAACCCCAAAACACCTACGATATGCTGCTGGCCGTACAAAAAAAGGTGCTTGAAGTACCCGGCAAAAAGGGCCTGGGCGTTATTTACTGGGAGCCCGAAGGTGCCCGAAGCTGGAGCAAATACGCCCTTAGCGCCTGGGGCGACGACGGCAAACCCACCAAAGCGCTGGAGGCGTTTATGAATGGGTTTTAGGGGGGAGTGGGTATAATATTATTTGAAATGGGTTACCAAGGTTAAGTACCTTCAATATATTTAACGGTAGAAAATTATTACACTAAACGAATCAGCTATATGAGACACCTAACATTCTTTATGCACACATCGCTGGATGGTTTTGTGGCAGGCCCCAACGGGGAAATGAACTGGATAAAGGTAGATGAAGAAATTTTTGACTTTGTTGGAACAATGACAGATCAGGCTGATACCGCCCTGTATGGCCGGGCAACGTACCAAATAATGCAGGCCTACTGGCCGGAAGCAGGCAATAAACCCAATGCCTCCAAACACGATAAGGAGCATTCCGCCTGGTACAACAAAGTTGCCAAAGTGGTATTATCCAAAACACTTAGCGCCACCGGGCTTGTAAATACCACGGTAATCAGCGACCAGCTTACCGAAAACATAAATGCCCTTAAGCAGCAAAGCGGTAAAAACATCATCATCTTTGGCAGCCCCGGCGCATCGCAGTCGCTGTTAAACCTTGGGCTTATTGATGAATTTTGGCTGTTTGTTAACCCTATTATATTAGGGCAGGGCAGGCCGTTGTTTAATAACATTACCGGCACCACCAAACTTACACTGGCAGGCTCTAAAACTTTTGCCAATGGCGTTATTGCACTGCATTATACAAAAGCTTAGGCAAACTGCATGCTGGTAAAAAGCGGGCTGGGAGTTGGGGGTGTGCCATGTGGGGGAAATGCGACCTACGCAAGTGAGGTGCAGGCAATTATCTAACATAGGAAGAGCGCTTACTTAAAAAATATCTTCATGAAAATAAAAGAGATTTTAACCAGTATTATTTTTTTGCCAAAAAGCCTTTATGATAATGAAAATATTTCTGCCTATTCGTTACTAAAGGCAAGCGGTTATTTTGAATTTCATGAGGCCATCGGTGAAAAAGATATTTTTAACGCCCTAATTAAAAATCCTGAATGTTTATCTAAATGGTTAGTTTATTCGGAAGATAGGCGATCAACCCACAGTTGGTATTTTACGCAACAAATTAAAAAAGGAACTTATATTGTTGGCTTTTACCCCCCACAAAAAGATGTAAAAGAAACTGAATATTCTAATATTGTAGAAGCATGTGCTGCATTTATAAAGAAGCATATCGAACTTATGAGGGGGCTTTGAAATACCCCCTCTATTATCCTCAGCGTTAGCGCAACGTTCTTAGGATGTTTTATAACTGCAAGACTATGTATCGCATCTACCCTCGTAGGCCGCAGCGTATACGGATACCTCAGCCGTTGCCTAAGAATACCTGTTAAGCAGCGCCCGCTATTACAACGGTGCAAAAAGCTTACTGGCACCTATACCTTACAATAAGCATTTTATAGCTATGCCTTAAAGCCAACACACACCCGATATTTTATACACCAGCAATGTGCCATAGCGCGAAGAAAGCGGCCTGCGGCGGCACGTGCCGGTCTGAAACCGGCTATTATAAAATCTCCAAAGTGACGCTTCGCTTAACACTCTGGAGAGCGTACAGGCGTTTTTTTTTGCGCGCAATACTTAAGCGAGCCGAGGGGCATTTATTTCCTGGGTTTTATGGGTAATATCTTTTATAATCGTATCTAATTCATCAGCAGATGATAAAAGATGCTTTAAAAATTGAGTATGCTCTTCCGTATCCAGGTTGTTTTCAGTTAGCAAATTAACAATGCCCATAATTCGTGCAAGTGGGGCCCTAACTATGTGAGATTGTAACCAGGCAATTTCGCGGAATCGTTTATTTTGCTCCTCAATAGCACTTGTGTACTTTTTAATATCTGTTACATCATAAACTGCTACCATCAGCCCAATTATCACATCATCATTGTTCCTTATAGGGTACATCCTTACATTAAAGAAGAAAAACTGTCCATCAGCATGTGGGTAACTAACGTCGTAATTAATATTACCTCCCTGCAAAACAGCACTTACATAACCGCTAAACTCTAAAGCTCTTTCCTCTTTTAGCAACTCAATAAAATTATTTCCTTCTTCAGGAATCCGGTTCAAAAAATTATTAGCAAATAAACTAGCCTGCTGGTTAAAAGTTATTACATTAAGCCCATTATCCAATAAAAAATAAGCAGTATTAGTGGTTTCTAAAATAGTGCTGAGATTGGCTTCCGATTTTTGGAGTTCAGCTTCCGCTTTAAGTTTATCAGTAACGTCTGTTATTAATGTAAGCCTTACCTTTTTGCTCTCAAATATTATATCGCTAATTATTAACTCTACCAGCTTTACTGTTCCATCTTTTTTTAAATGCTTTATAGGCCCAATCTTTGATGAGTCGCTGAAGTCTTGCTTAAAAATATCAGCTTGTAAGTTTAAATCCTCAACAGGACGTAATATTGAAGCGCTTTTGTTTAAAAGCTCGTCTTGTTCAAACCCATAAAGTTTTGCTGCCGCCTCATTAACTGAGATTATACACAAATCATCCTTTGCAACCATCATCATTGGTTTTGGGCTGCGCTCAAAAAGGAGTTTATATTTCCGCTCAGATGCTTTCAATGAGTCCTCTGCTATTTTACGTTCATTTATGTCTATCATGCTGCCTATAATAGTTGGCTCACCTCCAATACTTGCCCTGCTTCCATAAAATTCCACCCATTTTTCTTTTCCATTTTTTTTAATGCACTTAGCTTCGTAATGTATGCTTTCATACAGGCCTTCCATTCGCGCCTTTACATAGTCAAGCGCAGTTGTGCGGTAACTTTCATGAATTATAGCTTCTACGGAAACATTGTTTATCAGTTCCCCGGTTTCATAACCAAAAACTTCCGCAAAACGGGGATTTACATAAATAAACTGCCCTTTTTGCACAATGTAAATACCCACCATCGATTTTTCAGCAAGTGTTCGGAATTTCAATTCACTTTCCTTGTATTTTTCAAGTAATTCACTTAATTCGGAGGTCCGTTCCGCTACGTTATCCAAAAGGTATTCGTTAAGTAAATTACTCTGTGCCTCGGCCAAAATTCGTCTTTTGTCAATTTCGTTCAGCCAGTTTGCCGTATTCCAGATAATTAATAAAACAACCAATAAAAAGAAAATAATAAACAATGAAAAACTTGAATCAAAATCCCAAAAATGCATGGTTAAACCATTAACCTTTAACACCCCAAGAATAACCGTAATTGATACAATAAGCATAAAGAGCCGCCTTGCCATTTTATTGCCTACCAGGTTGCCGCTAAACAAACTGTTTACACCAATAGTAGGGTGTAAAAAGGTAGCTGCCAGCGAATGGGTTACAATTAAAATGCCAATAAGAAAATAATTTAGCGCATAAAAAACCAGCAGCTTTAAAAAAGAAGCATTATAAATAAACCCGATAAGAAGCATTGATGTTATAACAGCAGTAAGGTACAGCAGGTATTGAGAAAAAATGTGGGCCAATCTATTTTTAGTAGTAAAGCCGAGCATTGAGAGGCCATAACTAAGATAAACGATGGATGTGGGTGTTTTCATGCGGCCTGGAAACGGCCCGTTTGCACCACTACCATATTTGCCTGGCATAAAAAACTCGTCTATACCTGCATTAAAATGAAAAATGTATTCCGCCAGCGTAATCCCAGCGATTATGATGAGCAGTAACGACAATATAACCAGAATAAAACGGAATTTCTTGTTCCTTTCGTGTTGTAAAAAAAAGTAACCCGCCCCAACCAACGTAAGACAAACGTTCGCATTAAATTCTATTCGAATATATTTTTTATAAAATATTAGTAGATAATTATTATCAGATAACATTATACAACAATAAACGATACCCAAAACCATCAACCCTATGCTTAATAGCATGAGTATTTTTCTATGGATAAATGAAGTCATTCCAATAATTTTAGCAACCGTTATAAATGAGTTATATTTCATTTAGGCCTTAGAAATGAAACACTGGTAAAGTTATAGAGAATGAGTTGTTACTTATAGGAATTTTTCATGTTAATCAGCCAGCTTCAGGTTTAATACATTTTGCGATAAATTGAATAATCTTACCTGCGGAACGCCGTTTCCTGAATATTTTTTGCCAATAAAAACACTTCCTTAAAATTTAGCATTGCTTTTATGTAGGGATTGTTATAACGGCTCCCCCTATCTCCAAATTACAAAAATTCCCCCTCACGGGCCGCAAACGCATTTACAAAAATTATCAACCGCCACATACACAAACACAACAGCCGCCAGGCAATATGCCCAACGGCTGTGTTTTTGGGGGTGTGGTTTTTCTACGCAGGTTGGGTATAATAATGTAAGGCAAAACGCAGGGTGCGGGTAAGCACGGGGCTTACTTTTTCCGTACGTTTAGTGCCTGTAGTTTAGCATCGTTAATGGCGCACAGCAGCAGGGTTTTACGGCCTGTGGTTATTAGTTTAAGGTCTTTGGTGTCGCCGTCAATTACCAGGCCGCTGGCGGCGGGTGGTATGGCGTTAAACACGCCCCGGCCTTTGCCTGCAAGCAGCAGGCCGTACGAGGCATCAAAACGGCCCGCCATTACCGATGCCTGGTACTCGTTACCGTCCAGCAATACATCGGTAATACCATCGCCGGTAACATCGGCACATACCAGGGCGTGGTCACTGCATGTGGCAGACGCTTGGTTGCAGG
>CAZRDD010000334.1:3946-5952 GCA_964598675.1 uncultured Parafilimonas sp. | reverse complement strand
CAAAATAACCTGCACTCTGCTGCCTTTCTTTGCCATTATATAAGCAATTTAAATAATTCGTGTTAAATTTTTGATCCTTTCGCTCTAAGTTCTTTCACTACAGAAGCCAAACCATTCTTGTTAATAGTTCTTAAAGCATCAGTAGAAACTTTCAAAGTTACCCAACGGTCTTCTTCTGCAAAGAAGAAACGCTTAGTTTGCAAATTGGGTAAAAAACGGCGTTTGGTTTTAATGTTTGAGTGAGAAACACTGTTACCGGTGATTGGCTTTTTACCTGTTACCTGACATACTCTTGCCATGACACTAATTTTTTGAGACCCGATTTTTTCGGACGGCAAAGGTAGCAAAAAGCACCGCATTACCAAAAAGAAATTACTTTTTTTATATTAAATATTTTTCGGGGCGGCTACCGCTGCAAAACTCGATAAAAAAAAGCCGGTTTTACCCAAATTTTCACCCTTGCACATGTAATATCAAATACAAAAGCCGGTTTACACCCTGTGTTAACTATGTATAAACAACCCGCTTAGCAAGCGTTTATTAATAAATCGTTAAACACTGGTTTTAATTACAGCACCGGCAAACCCCGGCAAATATAGTTGCGTTGTTACTAAAGTGCAAAAATGAGCTTCGGCCATATTATTACGGGTAAAACTCCGTTTACACTGTTTAACCATCTATACAATCTTTATGAAGCGTTTTATTTTATTCCCCTTATTGGCTTTGTTTTTTTCGTTTACCAACTGGCACCACGACCTTCAGGAGGCTAAACAGCTTGCCGTGCAGCAGCACAAGTATATTATTTTAAACTTTTCCGGCTCCGACTGGTGTGGCCCCTGCATACGGTTGCACAACGAAATTTTTGGCAGCCAGGCATTTACCCAGTTTGCCGATACCGCGCTGGTAATGGTGAATGCCGATTTTCCCCGCATGAAAAAAAACCAGTTACCCGCCAAACAACAGGCTATTAACGATGCGCTGGCCGATAAATACAACAGCAACGGCGCCTTCCCCTTAACGGTGCTGATGGATGCCAACGGCAAAGTAATTAAGGAATGGGATGGCTTTCCTAAAGGGTCAACCGATGAATTTATACAGGATGTAAAAGAAGCAATTAATGGTGCAGCCCACTAAAAACGGCATATTACAGGTATTTAAGCAACAGGTTAAACTGATGGGAAACCAGTTTGAACTGAGCGTGGTTACAGATGACGGGCCGTGGGCTGACACCGTTATACAGGCAGGCATTAACGAAATTAAAAGGATTGAACAACTGCTTACCACCTACCGGGACGACAGCGAAACCAACCAGGTGAATGCTTTTGCAGGCATAAAACCCGTACAGGTAAGCGCCGAAACTTTTGCGCTTATTGAAAGGGCGCAGCGCATATCGGGGGTAACGCAGGGGGCTTTTGACCTATCCTACGGCTCGGTTGATAAAAAGCTGTGGAATTTTGATACCAGCGCCAACACCCTGCCCGGTAAGGAAACAGCACGTAAAATGGTGCGCCTTATTAATTATAAAAACATAGTGCTTGATAAAGAAAAAAGCACCGTTTATTTAAGAGAAAAGGGCATGCGCATTGGCTTTGGGGGCATTGGTAAAGGTTATGCGGCAGATATGGCCAAACTGGTGATGAAAAAAATGGGCTGTACCAGCGGGGTGGTTAATGCATCGGGCGATTTAACCGCCTGGGGTTACCAGCCAAACGGTACGCCCTGGACCATCGGTATCGTAAACCCCAATGCATCGCACACTGCCTTCTCGTACATGAACGTAACGGACCTTGCGGTGGCTACATCCGGCAACTACGAAAAGTTTATTATGATAGATGGCAAAAGGTACTCGCATACCATAAACCCTAAAACAGGGCTGCCGGTTACAGGTATTAAAAGCGTTACCATTATAGCGCCGCATGCCGAAATTGCCGATGCAATGGCCACCCCTGTAACCATTATGGGTATTGAGGCCGGGCTGTTTATGATTAACCAGATGAACAATATAG
>CAZRDD010000334.1:0-3936 GCA_964598675.1 uncultured Parafilimonas sp. | reverse complement strand
TATAGAAGCGGTGCTTATTGATGATAACGACAGGGTTTACACATCAAAAAACATACACATAAAACAATAACAACCAACGGTTTTTAACGGTACAAAACGGGTAATTACCGGCAAAAAATAATAAGCTTTCAGGTTTTGGGTTATACAAAAAAGCAACAAACTATAATAAACATACCATGCACAAACAATTATTAAAAAGGGCGCTTGTAATAGCAGTGGCCAGCGTATCATTAGCCTCCTGCGCACACGTAAAGGAGTACCAGAAAAACAGGCTCAACGATTCGGAAATGAGCCTTTCATCCAGAAAAGTAGAAAAAAACGAGGGTAATTTTCAAAGCTACAGGGAAGGTGCATCGGGTGCCAACGGTGGCAAAACAGGCGGGGGCTGTGGTTGCAATTAACTTGTAAACACCCTTTATAAACTACCCACAAATGAAAAAGCTGTTCTTATCAACCATTGCGTTGTATGTTATGCTTGTGCATGCATATTCGCAAACAACCACTACTGACTCTTCTGCATACGAAATAAAGCCCCTAAAACTGGATGAAATAAACCTTGTATCCAGTTACTACACCCAAAACGGCAACCACAGCGCTGTTACAGGTGGCATTGGAAACGAAAAAGTAACAGACCTTTCCAATGGTTTGGAACTTAGTTTTGTAGGCTGGGATGCAGGCAGGGTTAAACACACCATTACTGCCGGGCTTGGGTTTGACCATCATACCTCTGCTTCAGCAGCATTCGTTTCAAAAACCGGGGCATCAAAAACCGGCGGCACCCGTATTTATCCTTCTGTAAATTGGGTGATGGAAAACCAAAAGAAGGGTACCAGCTTTGGGGCCGGGTTATATTATTCATCGGAGTATAATTACCAGTCAATTGGTGCCGACATTAATTTTTCGAAGAAAACAAGGAACAACGGGGAATTTAGTGCTAAAGTAAATGCCTTTTTTGACCAGGTTACGCTTATATACCCATCGGAGCTTATACCTAAATCGTCAACATCAGTACAATTCACTTCTCCCAGTTACAACTATAACAGGCAACCAGGTTCATCGCACAAAGGGGAAATTAACATACCCACAGCTGGCAGAAACACCATTAGTGGTACTTTCTCGTTTGCACAGGTTATTAATAAACGCTTGCAGGGCAGTATTACCATGGATGTTGTTGGGCAATCTGGCTACCTTGGGCTACCTTTCCACCGCGTATATTTTACCAATGGTAAGGATACTGTTGAAAACCTGCCGGGCAACCGCTTTAAACTGCCGGTAGGTGCAAGGCTAAACTACTTTTTGGGTGATAACGTTATATTGCGTGCGTACTACCGGTATTACACTGACAGCTGGGGCTTAACTGCACATACTGCCAGCCTTGAGGTACCGGTTAAAATAACGCCCTTCTTTTCAGTAGCGCCTTTTGTAAGATACTACACACAAACAGCAGCAAAATATTTTGCCCCTTACGAGGCACATAAAACAACTGATGAGTATTATACAAGCAACTACGCATACTCAGCATTTAACAGTTATTTCTTTGGGGCCAATGTGCGTATAGCACCGCCCAAAGGCATCTTTAATTCCAGCTTCAGCTCACTCGAAATACGCTATGGGCATTATACCCAAAGCACCGATTTATTGTCGGATGTACTTTCGTTTGAATTTAAGTTCAAATAATAATTGCACAGAGGAGAAAAACAAGGGTTGCCCGGTAACGGGCAGCTCTTTACAGCATGTGCAACCCTTTACAGTACTGCATTACAGCATTTAGTAAGCAAAGCATAAGCAGTTATAGTGGCTAAGAACAACATTATTTTACACAGCAATGCTTATTATATAATAAAACGTTAAACGCAACAATTTTATCAAATGCCAGGTAAACCCATTTACATTTTGCTGCGTTCATCCTTTTGTGTGTACAAGTAACAACAATGTTTATACTATTTTTTTACTACAGGCAGCTATACGTAAAAAAATTAACCAGTATTATACCGGCAAATGGTAAAGCAAAAAAGCCTTTATAACAACTAAGCATATAATATAAACAATTACTAAAAGCACATAACAAAGCACTGCTGCAATAGCAACGCCTATTTAGGTAATAAATAACAACAGCAGGCCCCCTTTATAAGAACAACAAAAGAAACCGCCTAAGCATGAAGAAACTTTTTCTATCAACCATTGCCATGTATTTAATGATGATGCATGCATTCTCGCAAAGTACATCCAATGATTCTACGGTGTATGAATCAAAGCCGCTAAAGCTTGATGAAATAAACCTTGTATCAAGTTACTACACACAAACGGGCGACCATAGTGCGGTTACTGGAGGCATAGGCACTGAAAAAGTTACCGATATATCCAACGGGTTAGAACTAAAGTTTGTTGGCTGGGATGCCAATAAATACAAGCATACCCTTACTGCCGGCTTGGGTATTGACCATCACACATCGGCATCAGCCGCTTATGTATCAAAATCTGGTGCATCAAAAACAGGCGGCTCACGTGTTTATCCATCCCTTAACTGGAGTATGGAAAACCAAACCAAAGGCACCAGCTTTGGCGCAGGTTTATATTACTCGGCAGAGTACAACTATCACTCGTTTGGTGTTGATGTAGAATACTCCAAAAAAACACATACCAATGGCGAGTTCAGCGCAAAAGTAAACGCGTTTTTAGATAAGGTTACCCTTATTTACCCGTCGGAACTTGTACCCAACACCACCTCCTCTGGCAGTGGCACCGTGTACACTACTGCCAGCGGTAATACCATTGGCGGCGGCGGTGGCGAAAGTGCAAGCATACCCACCAACCCAAGAAACACCTTAAGCGGCTCGTTTACCTTTGAACAGATTATAAACAAACGCCTGCAGGGCAGCATTACGATGGATTTGGTGGGCCAAAACGGCTACCTCGGCTTACCTTTTCACAGGGTATTTTTTTCTGATGCCAGCGAGCAGGTAGAAAAGTTACCCGACACCCGTTTTAAACTGCCTGTTGGGGCAAGGCTTAATTATTTTATTGGCGATAACATAATACTGCGCAGCTACTACCGTTATTATATTGATAACTGGGGGTTAAGCGCCCATACCGCCAGCCTTGAAGTGCCAGTTAAAATAACGCCATTCTTTTCGGTAGCGCCATTCTTCAGGTATTACACGCAAACTGCTGCAAAATATTTTGCGCCTTATGCACAACATGCGCCAACCGATGCGTTTTATACCAGCAACTATGCTTATTCGGCGTTTAACAGTAACTTTTTTGGGGTTAATGTGCGCATTGCACCACCCAAAGGGTTGTTTAATTCAAAGTTAAGTTCGCTGGAAATAAGGTATGGCCATTACTCACAAACAACTGACCTGTTGTCGGATGTACTGTCAATGGAGTTTAAGTTCAAATAGCTTTTTAGATGTAAGGTTGAAAGAAGGGGCTGTCTCAAATACTACGAGGCAGCCCTATTTTTTTTTGAGGTCAGCGACAAAAGCAGGTCTAACAACAAAAAGAAATCTTTGTCGCGTACCGTAAACCTGGAAACACGTACAGGCTTTTTTTTCTCCGTATAAATATCAAACCAAAGTATTTCAGGTTTGCCATTTTCATTGTTTATTGCAATATTGTTTATCGTTGCTAACATTATGTAGGAATTATACCACGGGTTTCTAATCACTAACTTATCTCCGTTTATAACAATGTAATTTTTGTATATCACTTTCCGCATTAGCAGGTAGGCATTGCAAACTAAAGCAACAAAATAAAATACCTCTAATGGCACTGATGCTCTTGCTATCGCACCTGATTTATAATTGAAATAGGGGCCGGGTATCAAAAAAATCAGCAATACAAAAATCCAACAGAAACGATAAAAAGGTTCAAATTTATACATAAGGGTTTTCTTAATATTTGGCAAACGCAGGCCATTAAGCTTCTAATAAACAG